>JBJMEE010000014.1:0-27576 GCA_045809585.1 Nitrososphaera sp.
AGACTCAGCAGGGTACTCTGGAGGAGCTGTGATTTCACCAGAAAACTCTTTTGGCGAGCGCACATCTACAAGTATAGTTTGCATTGCCTTTTCAATTGCCCTTCTTATATCAGGCATGTAAGCCCTGATGCCTTCCTCTGGGGGCTGTGCAACGTATCTTGTAGGCGAAGGTGATGGATCATCTTTTGAATACTCGCGCCTTTCAAGCTCCCATTTTTTTCGACCACCGTTCATTAACTTAATTTTTTTGTGTCCGTAGTACTGGAAGACCCAGAAGGCAAAAGCGGCAAACCAGTTATTAAAATCGCCATACAAGATGAGCTCCGTGTCATGCGTAGCACCAATCCTGCTCATGAGGGCCTCAAACTGCTGCTTGTCAATGATATCGCGCCGAATAGGATCGTTAATGTCGCGCTTCCACCATACAAGGTGTGCGCCAGGGACGTGCCCCTCCTTGTATGCATTTTCCGGATCATAGTCTACTTCCAAAATCCTGACGTTTGGGTTATTCAGGTTGTTAGCAACCCACTCGGTCTCACTTAGAACTTCGGGGTAAGCATATCCACTCGTCGTCATGAGAATGGCTACCTTTGACTGCTACTTTAATCTTTGTTAGGGTAAAGGCATTTAAGAACTCGTCTACTGTTATAGCACTGCGGCCAGATGGAACCGAACATCCACAACGTAGCGATAATGACGAAGATCGGGAGTAGCGAAGCTTACAGTGCTGCTATAAAGGTCGCAACCCTGCTCAGCAGAAGGAAGATCAAGGTCCACTCTGTGCTCCCGTTCATAATCGATGATGCAACGCCAATGAAGCCTGATGAATTGAAAGACGTTAAGCTTGATCTTGTCTTTGCGATAGGTGGAGACGGTACGACCTTACGAGCTTTTCGTACCATACAGGGAAAGGTTCCACTCTTTAGCATAAATAGCGGAGGTCATCGCGGCATCCTGTCTGAAATCGACGCAGACTCAATCGACGAAGCGATCAAGGCAATACTTGCAGGCAAGTATTTTTATGACTGTCGCGTGAGGATCCAGGCTTCAATCAACGGCAAGCTCTTTCCTCCGGTTCTAAATGACATACTCATAGTAAGAGTGAACCTCACAAGAACTCCTCTATTATCCATCGAGCTGATGGGGGACGAAATAAGGCAGAGGATGGATGGCATCGTGGTCTCCACGCCCACGGGATCAACAGGTCACTCATTTTCAGTCGGCGGACCGGTATTGCACGAAGGCATGAGCTGCCTGCTTTTGACTCCAATTGCATCTGTCAACAGAATGCCAGAAGTAGTGATCCCAGTGGAAGAAATCGTTTTACGGAGCACGCACGAATTGCACATGATACTCGACGGACAAGAATCGTTCAAAATTCATGGAGATGAGTCCGTCAGCATTTTTCGCTTTTGTGACGATGCTATATTCTTACGGCTTCAGAAAAAAGGAATGAGGCAGCTGACAAAGCTTGGATTCTGAAAATTCGGCTTTTAGATATGCACTCGACGCAGGTGCATTTTATTCCGGCGTCGTATTTCTGTCATCGGCCTTACAATACTGCACCACACACGCCGTACTTGATGAAGTAAAGCATATCAAAAAGTCCCACGGGGCCATAGAAGCGTTGATTGAATCAAATACCCTGCAAATAGTGAATTCGGACAGAGAAAGCATCCAAAAAGTTGTTGCCGCGGCAAGGGAGACCGGAGACTATGCAAAACTTTCGGAGGCAGACATTTCAATAGTTGCCCTTGCTCTACAGCTCGGAATTATCTTAGTAACCAACGACTATGCAGCCGCAAACGTTGCAACCACTTTGAAGATCCCTGTTAAGTCAGTAGCCGGAAAAGGTATCACACAGACAAGAAGGTGGATCGCCTACTGTAGTGCCTGTGGCAGAGCATTTGGACCTAATGCTAAAGAGTGCAGGTTGTGTGGCAATAGGTTAAGGCGGAAATACAGAATTGTCTGAGTCGACTGCTCCATCTTTTCAGGCTATTACCAACCACGATATAGTAGACCTGATCGTATTTTTTGAATTTCTCGTCGAACCGTACAATCTACCTCTGCTTAGTTTAGCCAGCACTTCTGGCATGTGGTTATGGCCTCTTGCTGTAGTTTTTTTTGATGGAACATCATCCTCTGCGAAGTTGACGATTAATTTACTTTTAAGGGGTCGTCCTCTCTTTCGATTATCCATAATGAACCCACATCTTGTTATACACATACTACCTTGCTTGCTCGATTCTCCCAAGGAAAGTGAGGATAACTGATGCATGGTTGCCTCAATCAGATAGTGTACATGTGTAAAATTTCGTCGAGCTGCCTTGAAATGTAAAGGACAATCTAAAAATTGTAGCAATTCACAGGCTCTTTTACGGCATAAGCAAGGAAAGTATAGAATCTAGAAGGCAGGAATAGCGCAAAGGATTCTCCAAGCCATTCTTGCAGCGAACAGGTTTTCTTGCTCCCCGGAGACTGCCGGCTACACCTGCTTACACTTTGCGGTGCGATTACAGGGTTACCAAGGAATCCTGTATAGCTACTGGCAATTACAAGGTTTCATAATTCTAAATGTCATCACAATTTCAATTCCAAGGTGCCGGCCTTGCCAGTATGTGCTCAATCTCAATAGCGTAAGGGACCTTAACTCAATGGCAACATACAGGTTATTAAGATAATACACAAGTCATTTACGGAAAACCGTATCGTTCATATCTCTAACATTTAGAAAAGAGCTTTTTATTTTTCCTGATTGTCAAAGAGAGTCCTCTGTAATACTTGCTTGACATTATCGGGCGTATTGAGGATCTTGCGCACTCGCTCAGCCCTTGTAAGACCAAAACCCGGGATAGTGGCAAGCTCTGCCGCAGAGGCGTTAAGTGCCCTAATTGGAGTATGGAATTTCTTGAGCATTCTGGCAGCAAGTTTTTCTCCTACCCCGGGTAAAGACGCCAGTACTGAGAGTTGCTGTATGTAGATGGGATTTTCCTTCTTAATCTTTCTCAATAGCGGACCTGTAGCCTTGCCTTCACTTAAGCTCCTATTCACTAATGTAACCAGCAATTGTGCTGTCTGTTCCGCAGAAGGTGTATGGATAATTGGGATTCTGAACTCCGTTGCAACCGTTATGAGCGCATCATACGCAAGTGGCATCCGCTCTGCATGCAGCTTAGTATCCATGTCTCCCATGTCTTCAGGAGCTTCAGCAAGTTCGGCAATATTGCCTTGCACTACCAATAGTGGTTTTTGATAGTGCTTTACTAGGTCAGAGCACTGTAGAAAGAGCCGACCATCGTAGATCGAACTTATCAGGTCACGGACAGTTTTCCGTTCTACGGCCGTTTCAGACGATACTACATAGTCACCTACTTTTAATTGTGTAAAGTCAATGACAGCACCTGCGTTTCTCAGTAGCTCAGGTATATTGCTATTCCTCTCCCTCTCATCAACCACAATTCTAACAGGCACCGGAGATACTCTGTCTCAAGGCCTCTATAACTATATTCAGGAAGCAGGATTACATCTTAAGAGTAGCTAACACAATCGAAGTAGCGACCCGCTAAACATTTCCACGTTCTGAGTGTTTCATAACGCGTTCTTGTGCCATGCTCCACTATACACAACAATAAAGTACTCAGGATTCTATTTTGCTACCAGAAGTTATAAGCCGGGTAGGACTATCCCAAAGGTCTTGAACCAGCATTTCCAGTTGATCCAGCCGATGACGCGCCACCAGTCTGCATCCCGCGGATCATTTCATTTATCTTATTTTCAACTTCCTTTAGGTTTTCCTTCACTCTTGTCTCCTGCTTGCCGAGAACCATAATACGTGTGTTTGACAGTTCTTTCTTTTCCTCCAGCTCCTTTAGGACGTCTTCCTTCTTTGCCTTGATTAGCACAGATCCTGCGTTCTTGTAAATTGCATCATCGGGGGTGGTCTTTTTTAGTTCCTGAAGAGCCCTGTCTGTCTCTACCATTTCAACCTCAAGCTGTTGCTTTTGCATCATAATTGCCTGCAGGTTCTGTTGGAGCTGCTGCAATCTAGATACCTGTTCTCTTACCCATGGAGGAAGTTCCTGTTCACTCATAAACTGCAGAGCTATTCAGATCAGCAGCATATAAAATCATAGCGTTAGGCACTTGTATGATGCATCTGCCAGCCTTAAGTAAGAATTGATACTAGCACGTAAAGACGCGATATCATCAGTCTCAATTTTGTAAATAACTTTGGAGCTTTTTATGGATATTTCTGGGATGCAGTCAGTCGCTGGCATAAGCCCTAGGTCAGGCGCCAGCGCATGGCAAATGCTAGTTGCTATGCGACGGGATCTTGAAGATACTATGATTCTAGCTTTGTAGCTTTTCGAGTTCAATGTCATAGGCGCCTGATGCGATCTTGTAATTACACTTAGGGCAATGCCATATTCCTGCTGCCAGGCGACCGAACCTTATCGAGCCACAGGAAGGGCATCTCCGTTTCTTGTGAAGCGTGCGGTGAACCTTCCCATAGCGTTTGCGTACGGTGGCTCCAAATTTGACTCCAAGGCCAGTGAGTGCCGTCGAGCCTTTCTTCCTAGCCATTGTTTGTTACCAACCCCTTCAATGTTGCCCGTACTTCCTTTCCTTTAATTGTTGCTGCCTCTGCTGCTTTTTTAATCTGCTCCGGCGTGAAGGATCCAGTATGACCCTTCTGAGTTGCACAAAAGCCTTCGTCTGTAGTGGTTAATGTTATCCTAGAGTCCATGCAGGCTTCTTCTTCCGCACCGGGATCTGTCAAGATATAGTCGCCGATTCGTGCAGAGGTAATTGAAACTGGAACTGCCGTCACAGGCATTGGTTGCGTGTTGCCAGTATCAATTACTTTCTCATCCTGCATTTCAAATATGGGAAGCTTAGACGTAAGTAGTGCTGCCACAGTGGCATACGACGTTGCATCAAACAGGTTCCCGTCGGTATTGAGCACGCTGCAATCGACGAATATTGTATATACTATTTTACCCGGAACGAGCACAAGCTTTTCAAGGTCGATCATCTCAGATTCTCTGACGCCCCTGTCTACTACTCTTGCCAACTCGACAACCTCCTCGTCGGGGGGACCCGGTTCAATGTAAGGCGACGCGGTCGGCAACACTTCCGCCGAAACAATAAGCGCGCCCTTGTTCTCAAGACCTTCGAAAGGCTCGCCTGTCTCTACTTTGACGCCGGCAATAACTTCAGAGTCGCCAAGCTTGACCCTTGCAGAGCCGTTTGCCTTCTTGATAACATCTGTCTCGATCACTAGCTGTCTCATTTCGCCAAAGTCTCTGCCGTCAAGCCGCTTTCCTCTCGATAGTCCATCCCACATCTGCTGTTTGCGAAGGTGCTCGACGATTATGGTTGATCTTTTTGATGAGCTCATTGTATTTCCTCCTTTAGTTCAGTTTCATTGCCAAAGTACTTTTGCATCAATGCCTGCTTTTGGATTTCGTAGACCATCTTGCAGCCTCCAATTGCCTTGTCAAGGCACTCACCAAATTGCTCAGGTGCAAGTCTCCCGTCAAGCTGCAAAAGAGTAACCTGCTCTAGTCTCGGCATGTAGGCAACTGGCATGTCTGCCTGACCTTCCTTATCCTCTTCATCGTTAATATCGAGTACGACCTCGTCATCGACTTTGCCTGCAGCGCAGGAAGCTACTAGATCATGCATACCAATGCCGGCATCTGCCAATGCAACTGCAGCCGCCGAGATGCCTGCACATCGGGAGCCTCCATCGGATTGGAGTACTTCCACAAAAACATCAATTGCTGCTCTAGGGTAATCCTGGAGCATCAGCGCCGGCTCTAGCGACTCGCGCATCACCTTAGAGATCTCGATTTCTCTTCTGGATGGAGCAGGATTCTTGCGGGTGTCTGTGGAGAAAGGAGACATGTGATAACGGCAACGAAGCACACACCTGTCGGGAAGTGCCATGTGCTTTGGGTGCACTTCGCGGGGTCCATACACTGCAACGAGTATCCTGTTCTTGCCAAATTCAATGAACGCTGAACCGTCCGCATTTTTCAGGGGGCCCACAGTTATTTTGACGGTGCGTAGGTCGTCAATGCCTCTGCCATCTGTCCTTTTTCCATTTTCATCTATCAATTTTCTTGTTTGAGTCATTTTTCGCCTTCAACCTCCAATTCTTCTTCTGCCTCATCAATGCTAGATTCAATTTCTGCTGATTTAGGAGCGCTAGCAATCAGCGGACCCCGCTCTTGCGCCGGTGGTGTATCTGGAACATTCAAAAGTGCTTTAATACGTTGCGTCAAGTTTGCCGTATGTGCTTCCTCTTCTACCATTCTAATTGCCCGAACTGCGAAGTTTACTCCTTCCGTAGACCTGCCTGTCACAACTACAATTCCATTCTGACCTATGAGCACCCGAGTCTGGGTCGCTTGCTCTATGGTTTGAATCATAGAACCGCGTTTGCCTATCAGGCGAGGAACTCGTGTCGCAGAGATCCTCAGCAATTCTCCCCTTGGGATCTTGCCCAGGTCTCTATCCTGAACAGTAAGCATCGGATCCCGCGTTCGGTCGAATGCGATTATCCTTGCGGTTATCATGTCGCCTATTGCAAAGTGCTTGGTCATGTCATCTCTTGCTGGTGAAAAATCTCTTCCAAATACATCTTGGGCAGGCAGATGTGCAGAAAAGCAAGAGTTGACGTCTACTTCCCACGAGAGGGACGAGTGGTCTATCACCTTGCCGATCACAAGGTCATTTACGCGTGGAATATAAACGCCGGACAGGGGTATGACTTTAACGCCGTCACGTCCGGTTTCTGCGATCCCAATTCTCGTAGCAATGAGAGTACTGCCTGACTTGACAACATTCATCAGTGGTCTAAGGTTTCCCTCAGCAATCTTGTCTCCGGGGATAACGTATCTTCTCTTCATTTCATGCATGGCTCAAAAGCTCACCACGAGGGCAAAAAACCCTTCTGAAAGCATATCGTCATTTTTCAATATTTTCTTTTCTCTCCCTTTGCTGGTAGGATATAGCGCACTTATATTTTTAGGTGTGGGTCGTTTGTCTAGCTTTCCTTTACTTGGGCAGACCCCTTTGTTGCTGCACCAAGCTTGTCAAGGAATTGTCCCCTGATACTTGCATTCATATCAAGCACTGCCCTGAGCGACCCATCCGCAAGCCATTCCTCAGATTTAAGGTCGCCGTTAGACTTCAGTACACTGTATGACTGGGCTGCAAATTGTGGCGGAACTGTTATTGTCAGCTTAACAGTCTCTGACTTCAGCGGTAGTGTCCTGCGAAGCGCGTCAACTACGCTCTTGGCCTGGTCCTCTACTTTTTTGAATGGATCTATCTGCATCCTGACTTCTTCCATTGCAGCTTCTATCCTCACCACCGGGTGGGGCAAATGAGTCTTGGGGTCAACAAAGCTCCTGTTTATGAACTGCACTATTTGCCTCTTCTTCTCCTCAACCATCTTCCTACGCTGATCAGTGGTAAGGTTGAGCTCCCCTCTTGCGATTATCTGCTTGGCCACGTCAGCCGAGTCAGTGGTCTTAAAATGTCTCATCATCTTCTCGCTTGATGCCCTTGAGCCCTTGTTGGCGTCAGAGTATATCTCATCTGACACAAGTACGCTTGAAATATCGAATCTCTTGCCCATCTTGTATTCGAGTGCCGGGTCCGGTTTGACTAACAACTCAAATTTGTCGCCGTCCAAAATGAGGCGAGCGACCGTAAATTTATCTGTCATTTAATAGATGATCCCTTTATGGAATATATATGCCTGTCAGACCGCAGAATTCTTGCAAATTTCGGTAGATTTTTAAGTTTGTTTTGGATATCTGTCATAAATATTGACTTCTGCATCTGCGGAAATTGTTGAAAAATCAAATGAGAGGATCGTTGTCAGATTTAGCAATATTCCAAGACAATATGTAAATTCCCTAAGGAGGCTTGCGATAAGTGAAGTCTCCACGCTGGCCATAGATGATGTTGTAGTTCTTGAAAATTCGTCTGTTATGCACGACGAAGCGGTTGCACATAGGCTTGGGCTGATACCTCTTCGTACTGATCCGGGGAGGTTTGTAATGCCACAAGAGTGCGACTGCAAGAGCACTCTTGGCTGCAGTAAGTGTAGGGTACTCTTGGTACTTGACGCAGAGGCAAATGAAAAGACTCTGGCCGTAACCTCTGGTGAGCTGGTCTCAGAAGATGAGATGGTCAAACCCGTCAGTAAAGAGATCCCCATCGTAGTTTTGGCACCCAATCAAAAATTAAAATTTGAAGCATATGCAAGGCTTGGCATCGGCAAAGATCATGCGAAGTGGCAACCGACATCGGCGGCAGTTGTAAAAGACGGCAAGAATGAGGACGAGATATTACTGATCCTAGAATCAAATGGCGCTCTAACTGCCGAAGAGATACTGCTGGCTGCTGGAGAGCGGCTCTTTGCGAGAGTGAAGAGCTTCAAACAAGCAGTCTCATCGTTGAAAGTTCCAAAGAGTGTCTAGATATAGGGCTTCCACACAGAGTCCTTGTAATTGTCATCACCACCCGCCCTTTCAAGAGGCCTTGTAATTGCAGCAATGTGGATTTTGAATTATATCGGTTTTAGTAAGTAGGCAAGTAAGCTAAACTGTCCTCCAGCGGTCAAATGGTAGCCGCAGGATCGCCATAGGCGGTACATTTATTTGGGGACTTTAGGATACGAGTTCGTATTACGCATGTTTGTACATACCGTTCTCGATAACACAATTTCCAGTCTCCGAAATGCCTTCAAGACGAACAAGGCACCAATATGGCGAGCCCTCGAAGAGGAGCTTGCCGGCCCTCGGGCTAATCGACGTGAGATTAATGTAATGAGGCTTGCAGAGATAACCAAGGCAGACGAGGTGGTCGTTGTGCCGGGCAAGGTTCTGGGATCTGGCAATCTTGGCCACAAGCTCACGGTTTGCGCTTTTTCAATATCAGAAACCGCCGCCAAAAAAATCGTAGGCTCCGGCGGCAAGGTGGTGACGTTCGATGATTTGATCAATAACCATCCCGATGGCAAAGGAGTGAGAATAATTGGCTGAGCAAAACGCCGTACAAAAGCAGCAAGCCACTATGATAGTAGTTGATGCAACCAACTGCATTGCCGGTAGGATGTGCTCACATGTTTCGAAACTTCTTTTGCAAGGCAACAGAGTTACGGTTGTCAACGCGGAGAGGGCAATGCTATCAGGTAACCGTTACAAGACAATTAACTCATACAAAGAACATTTGGAGATTAATTCGGTCACAAATCCCATTCATGGACCCTTCCATCCAAGGAGGCCTGATACCATCATATCAAAGATGGTAAGGGGAATGATCCCAAAGCGCAAGTCAGACGGCATCGAGGCATTCAAACGCCTGAGGGTATATATGGGAGTTCCTGAAGGTATGAAAGGTGCCAGCATCAAGTCTTTTGATGACTCAAAGATTAGCAAGCCAGAGTCCTACTATATCTCTGTTGCCGAAGTTGCCAAGCAGATAGGATGGAAAGGGCAATGATAAATAAGATAGAGCTATATCCAGGGCAACGCAAAACAAGTAAGGCCGTTGCTACTATAGCTAAGGGAACCGGCAAGGTAAGGATGAATAACATGCCGGCAGAGCTGGTTACTCCTGAAATAGCAAGAGAGCTTTTGCTCACGCCACTTACGCTTATAGGCGAATTGCGCAACAGGGTCGACATTGATGTCCAAGTGCACGGAGGGGGCTTTATGGGACAGGCGTTTGCAAGTGCGGTTGCAGTCTCTCGTGCCCTCACGGGCCTAGAGAAAGGTGGCAAGGACCCAAAGGAGCATCCTCTCACAAAAAGCATGCGCGAAGAGATAAGGAAAAAAATAGCAGAACATGACAGACACCTGCTATCAGGGGATAGTAGGCAGACGGAATCAAAGAAATTCGGCGGGCCTAGTGCACGGCGCAGAAAGCAAAAGTCATA
Organism: Nitrososphaera sp.; assembly: GCA_045809585.1. Classification (GTDB taxonomy): domain Archaea; phylum Thermoproteota; class Nitrososphaeria; order Nitrososphaerales; family Nitrososphaeraceae; genus Nitrososphaera. The sequence goes on from JBJMEE010000014.1 coordinate 9,965, forward strand.
CCGTTAAATTTCCCTTTTATAGCCACAGTCCGTCGTTGTCACTTAGACACATCGCTCATTGAATACACTTTGTAGAGCTGGCCTGTGAGCCTATCGGTGTACCTCCATTCGTTAGCACTGAACTTAACCTCCATGAATTCTGACTTGATCGAAGGATGTAACATGTTATGTACATATTGTCCGATTGAGATCTTATTGGACCCTGTGAGCGACGTTATTTTGGCAGCTATGTTCATACAATATCCAAGAATGTCGATCTGGGAACTTCGATCATGGCCGTACTGCACAATAACATTTTCGCCCTCATCCATTCCTATCTTGACGTTCAGCTCTGGATAGTCATATTGGTTGAGGATGGGGTTGATACCGTTTTTTACTACCGCAAGCATCGACTTTGAGCATTGTACTGCTCTATCGCATGCAAGCAACTTGTTATAGCTTGCCGGAAAGAAGGAAATGACGGCATCGCCCACGTATTTGAGCACGTAGCCTTTATGGTTGTAAATAACCTGTGAAATTTCATATGTGAAAGCTCGAATTATAGTGGTCAGTTTATCAGCTGGCAGTGTCATGCTCATATTTGTTGACCCTACCAAGTCCGCATAAGTTATCACAAGAGGAATCTTGGTACTAACATGGTTGAGAAGGAATTCTTGGCCCGACTGGAGCGATACGTCGTATTGGAAACGGCGCTTGAGAGCCCGCCACAGCCTATCCTGAGTCTGGGAGACAAGGGTTTCAGAGTCAACTATCTTAGCCTCTTCATTGCTCTTGCTGTCGTTATCCATCATCATGTTAAAGAGGCCCTTGGTGGTACTGTCCTGTTCGCTATCCTTCTTGTGCTCGTTTGCTCTAGCCAAGTCTAGTTGAGTTTATCGTTTGTTCCATTTAAACGTGAATATATTAAACAGTATTGCACTTTTTTGATTGTGAGGGCACCAATTAAGGGAGACGACTACTTTTGCAGACAGGTAAATGCATCTGCTGGGAAGGTGCAAGATGCTTTTCTTGAGGCCATCAAGCCCGCCATTGCAACAAGCCAAGCAAATGCGATGTTGGGAGATGGCACAATAACTAGAGTCGACACTTTTGACCCAGAGAAAGTGAGAAATTTTTTCCAAGAACTTGGCAATACCCTAGAAGGCTGGATGTTTAGCGGCATCCTAGAATCAGCTACGGAAGATATGCATAGGCTATACTCTAGATTTACAAAAGAAGCCGGTAGATTTTATATCAGTGTATATCTTGGCATCCAGTTCCATGTACTACCTTACTACAGAGTTGACAGGCGTGTTATAGAAATACAAAGAGAACTTGCAAATATCCAGGGTACAAGCTCTTCTTTTCTGAGCAAGATGAGTAGCATTGGGGATAGGGTGCTTGCTACCGAGCTGGAAAAAAGAGGCTTTTCTAATTTAGAGTTTGAGGAACTTTTTGTAAAAATATTTGACGACGAAAAGCTTGTCAAGGAGCTTAACGAAAAGACGGCAGTTATTGAAAGTCAGTTCCCAGAGTTTGAACAAATGCGCAATCGGAAGATCGAGCTTCTTTCAGAACTAAACGATATGCTGGTGAGTTTTTATCAGACATCACCGGTCTTAATAGACTACAATAGGCTGATGCAAGGCGAAGAAGGTATCACCAACTACTTTGATATTGAAGTCATAAAGAAGAACAAAAACACGAAAAGAAGGGAAGCATTCCTTGACACCATGAAGATCCCAGCAGAGGCTGCTGACCTGCTCTCCGCAGAGATTGGTATAGTGGGAGCAACGATCCGCAAACTTGCTCTCTAGTTTCTTATGTTGTTGATGGTTCGAAATGCAGTAAGCGCAGAATTTAAAGGGTCAACAGATACGCGCACGAGTGACGACATAATATGAATCCTGGAAAAAACAGAGATACTCTATGGAAGTTATATTATAAACAAGTTATAGTAATTTTCAGTGAAGCAGGCCCAATGTTGATCAGGTTGCACAGAATCATTGTTCACTGCTCAGACGATCAACCTGGGTAACAGGAGAAGGTTGTATATGGATCGCATTTTACTCCGGACTTAACAACAACATAATGATAATGTGCATCTATCACGCTCTAAGACGAGATAGTCTGTATCATATGATGTGACCCTCTTTAAAGGTCTATTAAATCTCTGGATTTGCTTAACCTTTAGGTGTGTGCTGCCAAGGGTCAGATCTCCTTTATCAGTTCAGTCAGCTTCCTCTTCGGCTTTGGATGCAGCGTCTTCTGTGAGTAGCCAAGGCACAAGATAGACCCTGGGACAAGATCAATGACAAGCGCCTGCATCACCTTTTTCTCGTCTATCATACCTATCCACACAGACGTCAGTCCTAGCGCGTGGGCCGCCAGCTGGGCATAGGCAGCTGCAAGCGTAGCATCCTGCACCGAGAACTTTCTGATAATATCCTGCGGGAAATTCATCTTGACCCTTGACGGGTTCATACAGAATACCAACACCACAGGTGCATTGACGTACGGCTGGTTGTTTGCAGCCTGTACAAGTTTGAGCTTAACATCGGGGTTCTTTACATGAAAAACTTCAAACCCTTGAAAGCCTCCCGCTGTTGGAGCAGTATCAGCTGCTGCAAATATCATTTCAAGCTTCCAATCCTCTATTTCCCGATCCTCAAACTTACGCTGTGATCTTCGGTTTAGCATAACATTGAAGAGGTTGGTCTGCAGGATATCATCCAGTTCTGAAGGGGCCTCCTCTGTCTTCGGCGAAAGGCTGGTGTTTCTTTCACCGGCGTACATCCTTGATAAAATATCGTTTGGATTCATCCAAGTATTAGATATATGTACTTGCAATAAAGATTTTCTATATTTTGATGTAAGACTGAAATAGCGTCTCAAGCCTTCTATACCGTCAGCAGAATGGTCAAAACGAAAAAGATGATCCTTGAAGTGCAGATCGAAATTGATATTCCAATTGACATCGTGCAGGACAGCCAGAGGATAAAGGCTGTAGAAGATGGCCTTAGCCGTAGCATTTCAAAGGGTCTATACGATCAAGGCGTCTCATTTGAGATAAAGAAATGTAGTTCTGAGATGAGATAAAAGAGATAGACAAGAATTTTGCCGATATGTATTAAATCGAGCAGAATAAGTTTATAAACAGTACCCGAACACCTCATGCTTCTGCAACACATTCTTCTTCTTGCTTCCAAAATATGATAGATATGTGCCGCGGGTGCAAGAGAACAAATAGGTGACGAGGATGTGATTAGATGAATAATCGCCTTCTTAGATCTTTGAGCTTGATAAAAAGGTGCTCGGGACTCTGCGATCAAAGAACAAGGACTGTGTTCAGGTTCGCTATAACTACTCAAAAAGTTAGTTTTTCAATTTCTAGCCGAGAAAAAAGCAATCGAATAAATACCATAAAATCCAATTTGGTCCCGTTATGGAATGTGCAGTATATGACACTTACATTACAATGAAGGATGGCAGGATAATGCATTTTGACGTAGTTGTTGACGCAGGCACTCCGCACGAGAAGGCAATAGATTACGGCAAAGAATACCTTTCCGACACCGGACAAGGCGGACAAAAAATGACACAAGAAGAGTGCCAGTTCTGCCACATACAGGAAGCCCCTCCATTTGTAGAAAAGGCCATAGAACAAAATGGCTACTGGATTCAAAAGATGGAGGGCTGCCCCTCTTAGAACTTCTTTTTTTATCTCTTATTCTGCTAATAAAATTAGACGGATCTTGGAGTGATTTTTTTTATAACCCCTATAAGGTTCTTTAGTCCTACTTCAGGCAGTACGGCCCGAACTTTCAGCTATCACAAATTATAATTAAGGCCTCGACTGCTGATGCATTGCATTAATAAATGAACGATGAAACTGTATGGAGCGTCGAAAAAAAAAGACGTATACCCACCTTTGAAGACATACTTAGGGCGCAGGAGGTGCTATTAGGGACAATTAGAAAGACACCTCTTCAAACTTCCAGAACCTTCTCAGGTCTTGCAGGGACAAACCTATTTCTTAAGCTAGAGTGCCTGCAGGTGACAGGTTCTTTCAAAGCTCGCGGAGCGTTTGTCAAAATCAGCAGTCTATCAGACAAGCGGGCGGGCCATGGTGTCATAGCAGCATCTGCCGGCAATCATGCACAAGGGGTAGCATACGCCGCCGCGCTCAAAAAAATCCCATGTACAATAGTAATGCCACAGAATGCTTCGCCGGCCAAAGTCGCAGCAACTAGGTCGTATGGAGCCAAAGTAGTTCGCCGGGGAGGAGATTATGACGATGCATGGGCCGCCACACAAGAAATTGCCAAGGCAGAGAATACTACGATAGTTCATGCTTTTGATGACCCTGAAATCATTGCAGGCCAAGGCACGATCGGCCTTGAGCTGCTCGAAGACCTTCCAGATGTTGACAGGGTATACCTCCCGATAGGGGGAGGAGGGCTTGCTGCTGGAATCGCAATTGCGATAAAGTCGCGAAAACCAAATATCAAGATAATAGGAGTGGAGTCAAATGCGTTCCCGGCCATGAAAGAATCAGTTGCGAAGGGATCGATTCAACCTACAAAGCGAGGATACAGCATAGCAGATGGCATAGCAGTTAAGAAGCCGGGTGAACTTACCCATAAAATAATAAGCAATTACCTAGACGATATTGTGCTTGTGGATGACATATCAATAGTAAAGACAATGTTTCTCCTGATGGAACGCGCCAAGCTGGTAGTAGAGCCGGCAGGAGCCGCCAGCCTAGCTTACCTGCTGTCAAGTGGCGGGCCTACCACCAGCAAAGATAAAGTTGTAGCCATCCTCTCAGGAGGAAACGTCGACATGTACCTTTTGGGCCAAGTAGTAGCAAAGGGGCTAATGCAGATGGGTAGACTGCTTAAGATCTTTATCTTACTACCGGACAAGCCTGGTGCGCTCAAAAGAGTTGTAGATGGCATCTCGGAGCTCAGTGTCAATATAGTCGAGGTGGAGCACGACAGACTAAGCGCACACATCCCTGCGGGAACTGCTGGAGTTTACCTGAGTCTGGAATTAGAGAACGAAAAACACGCTCAGCGCTTAGTACAATTTTTAAAACAAGAAGGAATCGAGTTCAAGGTGGTAGGTTAGTCAGCTCATGTAGTTGTACTCTCTTAGACCTGCTTTATCGGCGGTCTTGCCACCTAGCTTGACAAGCACGAATTCCTTATGGGCTCGAATAATAGAGTCGTTAAAGTTGCGCTGGTTCCTATGCAGCCTCTCATACTCATCCATTGTGAGTTTTTGTCTCGAGCCAATATCTGCATCTAGGTCCATCTTACTCACTATCTCCTTGTATTGTGACTGTATCACGCCGCTGAACACCATTGCACTACTGCCGCTGCCGTAAGAGCCAAAGCCAATCCTCTTGAATTCAAGGTCTGTTCCTTTCTTGAACTCAAATTCCAGCAGACTCCGCAGCCCCAGATACATAGATGCAGTATACAGGTTGCCAATGACTGCAGATGCAGCAAGCGAGCTTGCCATCTTTTTCTCATATACTTCATTGTAGAAAGATGTCTGGGTGAACGCACGTCTGAATTGCTCATCTGCTTTCATAAATTCAGTGTCAGCAAGAATCGACTCAATTGTTCCACGAGGATCCTTTGGTTGAGGCTCGGACATCCCGACCTCTTTGATAACGTTGTTCCATCTCGGGAGATGGCGCCATTCGTGTCTCAAGAGGTAGGCAAGTGCCTTCTCACCCATCTTCCGGTATGGAATGTGCACTGCAAAAAAGTCGATATAATCAGTTATGGACTCTCCATCTTTGGGTATGATAACCCCAGTCTTAATTGCCTTTTCCTTATAGGCGTCAAAAGCCTTCCTAACTGATATCAAATACAGCAAATTGGAGTAGCTGCCGTTAACAAGAGGTGTTTCTTTGCCAAATGGACGATAAAAGTCATATTCGTTTTTGATGGTGGTAGATGCGACCTTTGGATCGAACGCCAAAAGCCGAGGATTCTCTTTTACTAATAGAGCAACAGCGCCGGCCCCCTGTGTATACTCTCCAGTGGAACCAATATCATACTTGGCTATGTCGCTTACAACTACCATAGCAGCCTTGCCGTTGTTCTCCTCAGCCCTTATCCAGTTTGCATTGTCATAGAGTGCATAAGATCCACTAACGCAGGCAAATTTGCATTCAATACCACCGGCATGCTCAAACGAGCCTTCGCCATAGATCTGTTCTAACATTCCAATAACAAATGAGTTCATTGCCTTTGATTCGTCCAAGGATGATTCAGTTGCAATATAGAGCCTTCCAATGTCTTGGGGATGGAGATGGTTCTTTTGCATCAACCTTGTACAAGCATTTGCTGCCATGCAGGCAGAATCCTGATTGGTGTCAGCAATGGCCATCTTCTTAATTCCTATCCCATATTCTAGCTTTTGTGGGTCAATACCTCTCGCTTCGGCAAAATCCTTGTAATCGATGTAAAGCTTAGGTGTATAGATAGCCAGATCATCAATACCTACAATTGGCATTACTGGTTTCCACTAACGCCTGTAGTCATTTAAAGGTATTTCCAGATATTCTTTGATCGGAACATATCAATTTATTTGAGCAAATCCAGGAGGAGACCATTCTCAAGTGTGGTCGATAGCTCCTAATGACACACAACAGGCGCAGACACTGAACAAATATACACTCAAACGGCAGATCTGATGCTCGTCTGGCCCAATCCACAGCGAAGTACTACGGGTGACTCATAATCTGACTTGATACTTCCATCCGTCATCAAAAACCTCAAACCTCTTTGATAGGAGGTCAAACCCCGACATCATCATCACATTTAAATTGTCGAAATGCTACTTTAATTTTACATCGACCAAACCGATGGGGAACAAACGGTCTGGTTGGAGCGCGGTAGGTGAGAAACTCTGCGCTTCGCCAGACATTTTGCTACTCAACTATCCTGATATCAATCTCATCGTACGCATCTTTTACCCCGAGTAAGAAGAGATCGTCTTCATATATCAAAAGCCAATCTTTTATTCCAACTACAGGTAGTTTTCGTACAAAGACCTTTTCGGTCTCGTTGATAGTCATCATAATATATGCAAACCGCGGCCGTCTGCCCTTTAGATTGAATAGTGTTTCTTGTAGTTCAATGCCCTGGGCTCCGCCTTGAATGTTTATCCTGACAATATCTCCTTGCCTATTCTCCACTCTGGCAATAACGTAGCTTTGTCCTACATCGAACCGCTCTATGCTGAGCATTACCTTGTCTGCTGCAACCAGAGTGTCTGGGATCTCTCCATAGAGCTTTTCTGAGAGCTTATCGTAAAATATTTTCTTCATTAAAAGCTCAATTTTGGCACTCTTGTTGAAAATCTCTGCAGTATGATTATTGATAAAGTAATACCAAGGATTGTAGTTGCTGCAGCCGCCCCCCCGGAAAACTCTGGCACTACTACAGTGCCCCTTGCTATACCATTTCTTGTCTGGTCTATAGACTGTCCATCCCTTGCAATGCCTGTGACTTGAATCTCCATGCGGTAATTCTCGTTTGCCGGAAAATCAATCGTCTGCGTATCAGTTCCGCCTTCTGCTACAAGGCCGGTCTGGCTATAGACTTGACTACCATTGCTGTCTAAAACACGGATGTTGTAGTTTACATTATTTGCTATTCTTTCTCCAGAGAACCCGTCGAGGAAGCCAAGAGTAAGGGTTGATTCTGTATTTGCATTCAGCTGGTCGGGACTCCAGTCAAGTGCGACATTGATGTTCCCTGTATCTGTGAGTATTTCGCCTGTTGTCTGCATGTTTTGGCCGGTGGAGGGTGCAAGAGTAAATGTCATTGCAGAATCGCCTCGAGGGATCCCGCTGGCCATACCGATAATATCGTTTTTGTTGATCAGGTAGTGGAGAGTAAGCTGCTGCTGAGAAGAATAGGGATCAACTGCGAGCATCCTTCCGGATATCTGTTTGCCGTTTACGGCGGCGGCAAATGAAGAACTATCTCCTATTCCTGGAAGAGATTTTGGAATTCTCACTTCCTCATGCACAAAGATGTTTGTGTCCTTTATTCGTGAGACATTCCAATCAAAGGGCATAGACCATCTGAACGTCTCATTGTTGCTATCGAAGCTAAAGTCACGTACTCTATCGTAGTATGATATTACGGTGGTATTGTAGGGCTGACCCCGGTAATCGACGTTTTGAGTGAAGACATCTCCTACACTGAGCCACGAATCAAACTTGGGAGTATCCTCAGGTGCAAATATGTTGCGTATACTATCAACGCCGAAGATTTCTACTCTAAGATGGTATATGCCGCCTTCAAGGAAAAGAGGGCCTTGGATGTTTACTGTTCCCCCCGGGTCTGCGACCCATGCATTAAGGAATTGTTCCTGGTTGCCAAAGATCTTGAGGTCACCTTCTGCAGGCTGCACCTTCAGCCTAAGCAGACCGCTTTCCGTATGAAAGAGAGTGGGGGGCATTATTGTAGTAGCACCTTCTCCTACTCCCTTTTCTATGCTAATGAAAAATGTCGAATACTTGATCGTCTGATTGTTGTTTGCATCGTATAGACGGAAGAGTATGTACGCGTCATTTCTGCTTGCATCCGTTAGTATGGGAGGATTTACTTGTACTAGCAGGTTGGCATTTCTATTGCCAAGTGTTGCGGTGAATGTCTCCATAGTCAGTCCATCTCCAAAAGCCTTCGAATTCGGAAGTATGACTGCTGTTATTGACAATATTGTGAGAGCCGCGGCAAAAGCAAAACAAAAACTCCCGCGCCTGCCTGATCGCACTTGAATGGGTTCTCATTGTGTATATTTAATTCTTAAGAATACAAAAAACCCTCACATTCTCCAATGATTTAATTATCTCGCAGAAGTTAGATAACAAACAAGTGTCACGATACAGAGTGGCTCTATTAGCATCAATAGCTGCTGCAGCAGTCATCATATCCACGGTTTTTGTCGTGCTGCAGAGCCAGAACATATTGACAATTTTTGCTGCCAACAGCTCAAATACAGGAGCACTAATAATAATTTCTGCTTCTGACAGATCCCTTACTAATCAGTCTAGCTATATCATTTCGCCAGATCCTTTTGGCAAATCGATTAATTATACAATCCAGGATGGCAGCCCCGCCGACTCAAATAATGCAGCTGGCATTGTAGAAATATCTGGCTTACCCAACGGCAGGTACACCATAACACAGATTAAAGCTTCTTCGGGATACCAGATCGATAAATTCCCTAAGATAGTTGAGGTAGCCGATCAGAGCAGCTCAGGTGTTGCCGCCTTCGACAACAACATTGCCAGCCAACAAGACGAACAACAGCAGCCGCAGCAGAATAGAACGGCTCCGATAAGAAACCTGACTTATAATGTAAAATTTGAGTGCGGTACAATTTCTGGGGAGGAAGGACCGCTAAGACCTGGTCACTATGACACAGACGTTGGAATCTTGAACAAGCAGAACTATGCAGCAAAAATCCAATGGAGCGTGACAGCAAATGGCAGCAGTAACACAAATTCGATAATAAGGATGCTTGAGCCTCAGGGATCCACCAGCATAGTGTGCAAAGATCTGCAGAACATCCTTAGTAACGATCAGAGGTTTGTCGAAGGATTTGTCATAATTAATGTGCCTCTTGAGCCTGGACTTTTGGCATCGCTGTCGAATGGAACTCAAATCCTTGGTGGGGACTTTGAAGAAATCAACAGCCTGCTTGAAGTACAAGCTTTCTATACTGCTAATGCTCTTGACGAGCTGCCTCATCAAGTGCTTGTGGACAAGATCCTGTTTTCGATATTAAACGATACAAGTGGCAAGATTCCACGAGAAATGATTGGGAAAACTCTGGATATCACTGTGCCATCTGGCCTAAATGAGATGGACGATACAGAAATGAAGGTCAAAGATATTCTGGCCGAAAAATACGCTTTGTCGGCGCAAGAGCTTGCCAACTTGCAGATAGCAATAAAGAGTCTAAGTGTAAGCGCCGGCAACATGATAGATGATCATGCGATTTCATCGTCCACCATCATGCCGCAGGCAAGCGGATAGCAGTGGGCTTTTGCATAAAAAAACAATATATACTCTCATACATATCTCTTAGTCGTATGGCTAACTTTACCCTTCCTCCGCTGCCTTACTCGTACGACGCATTAGAGCCACATATTGATGCAAGAACCATGGAAATTCACCACAGCAAGCATCACCAGGCGTACACCGATGGTCTTAACAAAGCGCTGGGCGGTCTTGGTCCTGAATGGCAGAACAAGAATGACATCATTGAAATTTTGAAAGACATCGGTTCTATCCCCGAAAGCGCAAGGAGCGCCGTCAACTTCCACGGTGGAGGTTATAACAACCACTCACTGTTCTGGAGTAACATGAAAAATGGTGGAGGTGGGGAGCCGGATGGTGAGCTCGGGGACGCAATCAAGAAGACATTAGGCAGCTTCAACGATTTTAAGGACAAATTCTCAAAGGAGGCAGTCGCAATACAGGGAAGCGGCTGGGGCTGGCTCGTATACAACCAGGATGCAAGTGGTGTGCAGTTCATAACAATGCCTAACCAGACAAGCCCATGGACAAGATGGAAGACAGAAAAAGTCATCCCGCTTTTAGGCATCGATGTATGGGAACATGCCTACTATCTCAAATACCAAAACCGCAGAGCGGACTATGTCGCAGCCTGGTGGAATGTGGTCAACTGGGATGAAGTAAAAAGAAACTTTCAGCAAAGCCTCCGAAGTTAATTCTACTCTTTTTCGTTTCTTTTTAGTCTTTTGAACTAAATATCGAGCAACCGAGCAACCGTATTATAACACAGGCGGACTCCACATTACTTCATCATGTCTCCTGTGTTGCTTGCAATGCAGCTTTTTATAGAATATGAAAAGTACGTCAATCACGTTTTTGATGTTCTTAGTGACCATTAGGGTCTTCTGTGAAATATAAAATTGTGCGCAAGGGTTAGCTCTTGCGCAAATCTATGAAATTTACAAAGCCATAGCCCTCACGTGTAGTTCTGCTTACGTCCATATTGTACTTATAAAGTTTAATAGAGTATTCCTCTAGTATGGGCATCATACTGTCAATCGATCGGTCAAGGTAAAAGCCCGGACAGTCGCCTGTGAATTGAAACGTAGCATGCACTGCCGGCTGCCCTCTTGCATCAGCCTCAACCCACGATGCAAACGGGTAGAGCCAGCAGACACCTGGTTTGTCAGGATGAATGCCGCAATAGCCCTCCTCGTCCAAGAACCTGCAGCGAAGCGGAGTCCCATCCTCCTCAGGCTTCTCGTCCTTTCTTCGTTTGAGCGAGAGCATGCTCAATGTTGTTATAACATTTCCAAATGCTTCCTGCTCTTCCCAACTAGAGATCGTCGTCTCGTTTCTAATAAATTCGGCTTGTGTGCTATAGCCCACTTTTTTTGCTATCCTGCCTATGTCATCCTTTGTCAAGGGCAGCCGGCCCTGTCGCTCGCAGCAGTTGTGGCAATCAGGCCACAGGCAATTCCACAAGATGTGAAGCCCATCCTTTGATAAAGTGGGTATATGGAAAGTGGTGCCCCCGACGTTAACCGGTGTGTCTGACACTTGCTCATTGTACTTTCCTAACTGGAAATCATATAATTTCGGATCTATTTTCCATTTTCTGGCAAGAATGTCAAGCGCATCCTTGACCAGGTTATTGTCATGCTGCACTATGTCATAAGGTTATAAAACCGGGGGTTTAAACTTACTCTCATATTGCTCAGCCATCCTCTGAAAGAGCAGCAGGCGGTCATTAGGACAAAGGGCAAGCACGCATCGTCGACTGAGAACCGCAGGATGGTCTGGGAAAATGTCGTTTGGCCCCTAGTCTTAGAGCTAAACAGGTCCTACTTTACTCTAAAGGAATACCATGCAAAAAGAGACTCATTTTGCAGGATAACCGGCGTCTCGCCTTCCAAGGTCGCTGGAGGGTTTGTGTCATTGCTGGTTAAGGGCATAATCATCAGAGACAAGAATATCTACTCCATACACTACCGTCTCATTCCATACATGAGAAAAAAGGCGGATCTCGAATACGGTCTTGTGACAAGGGAAATCTATACTAAGCGTTAAAATATCCGGTCGAACAGCCGACTTGATGTAGCTCGTATTAGCCCGGTCGAACCCAATAAAATTGGGTGCCGAATCTAGTGGCCAATCTCCAAGGTTGAGGGCTAGGGATTCCAGGCTCTGGATCTCATAGAGAGAAAAGAAACCTGGAGACAGCAGTTCGAATCTGCTCCGGGCTACTAACTTTTTTCTAAATTCTTGGACCCGCTTTCACTATATCTTTTGGCATGTTGCCGAACTTTTCAAAGTTCTTGACAAAGAGCCCCGCAAGTCGCCTTGCAGCAGCGTCATATTTATCTTTGTCAGACCAAGTGTTACGAGGGTTCAGTACTTGATCAGGCACCCCAGAACAGGATGTAGGCATATCAAGGTTGAATATTTCGTGATGCTTCATAGCCACTTGCTCAATCTTGCCGTTGATTGCTGCAGTTACCATCGCCCTTGTGTATGTTAGGTTCATTCTCTTGCCTATGCCATATGGCCCACCAGTCCAACCTGTATTGATGAGGTAAACTCGTGTTCCGTGCTCGGTTATCTTTTTACCAAGCATCTTGGCATACTTTGATGCATGTAGTGGCATGAATGGAGCTCCAAAGCAGTGCGAAAATGTCTCCTTTGGCTCAGTGATGCCGCGCTCAGTTCCAGCAAGCTTGCTAGTATAGCCAGACATAAAATGATACATTGCGCTTTGCTTTGTCAGTTTGGCTATTGGAGGCATGACACCAAAAGCATCTGCAGTAAGGAACACCATTACTTTTGGATGGCCTGCAATGCTTGGGATCACTGCGCCATGGATATAGTCAATAGGATATGCCACGCGGGTATTTTCGGTGAGAGTTCCATTGTCAAAGTCTGGTTCCCTTCTACCGTCATCCATTACAACATTTTCCATGACAGAGCCAAAACGGATTGCGCTCCAAATCTGGGGCTCGCTTTCCCTTTCAAGGTTGATGCATTTGGCATAACACCCGCCTTCAAAATTGAAAATGCCATTGTCAGACCATCCGTGCTCGTCATCGCCTACCAGCCTGCGATCTGAATCAGCTGAGAGTGTTGTCTTGCCGGTGCCAGATAAGCCGAAGAATAATGCGGTATCGCCCTCGCTGCCTACATTAGCAGAGCAGTGCATTGGAAAGACGCCTTTCTTCGGAAGGATAAAGTTCATGATAGAAAATATAGCTTTCTTGATTTCACCAGCGTACGAAGTCGATCCAATTAAGACCATCTTTCTCTTGAAGTTGATAGTGATGAAGGTCTCTGTTCTTGTGCCCATTTCTTCTGGCGTGGCGGCAAAGTCGTCGCATGAGAGCAAAGTGAACTCCGGGACATGAATCTCTAACTCCTCGGGAGTGGGCCTAATGAATAGCTGTCGGGAAAATAGGTTGTGCCAAGCCCGATTATTGACGATCCTTACAGGCAGCCTGTTCTCCGGGTCTGCCCCTACAAAGCCATCAAAGATAAAGAACTCCTTATCCTCCACATGCTTCTTCATCATCCTAAATATCTTTTCAAACTTCTCCTCAGGAATTGGGTGGTTGACCTTTCCCCAATCGATGGTATTGTGTGTTACTTCGTCATCTACTATATACCTGTCATCTGGCGACCTGCCCGTGAACTTCCCGGTTTTGACAGAAAGAGCGCCGGTTGACGAAAGGATGCCTTCTTTTCTTTTAATTATGACCTCGACCAGCGACGGAACTGACAGGTTGTAGTATGCTCTCCCGAGCTTGATGTCCATCTCTGCAAGCTGTATCATAGACTTTGTAGTTATAATCTTTGGGTTGTCTTTGATAAGCACCTATAACTTAAATTATAAGCGGTTGAAGCACCCTTCTGCAACAGGCAGATAGATGGGTTGCAATTTTATCTCTCCAATTTTCTCGTGTGTCTTTAAAGGCTCTGCTACCTCTTGGTTTTATTTACTTTATTACGACAAAAATTCCTACGTGCAGCGCTGTTTGAAAGTACACATTATGCAAGTGGTTTGCTCAGTGGACCATATGGCACGACCATTTTGCAATCCAGCAGGTAATCTTTATCTCTATTAGCAAAAAGTGTACTTGAAGGATGACCTTCCCCTTTAGCTCTAATAATGGCTTTCAAATAATATAAGTTACAGATACCAAAATGGGTTCGTGAGCCAAGGCTATTGCTGCTGCTGTTTTAGTGCCTTTTTGATCATATCAGCTTTTTTAGCCAGAATGTCAAGAAATTCTGCAAACTCCTCCTCAGTGGCATTGCGCTTTAGTGCTCGCCTTGTCTGGTAGTGGAAGGAATTGTAAATACGGCCGATGGCGATGCCAAATGCAAAATCTTGGTGGTTGGATATGGGGATGTGGGATAGTGTCTTTTGGATCTTTGAAATCTCATCAATGCTTGATATTGTTTCTTGTATCTTGCCAAGCACTGCTTTTTTTATTATTGCATCCATGGTAAGCCAACCTGCACTGGAAGTTCATTGATGTGATATTAAAAGAATCCTGCAGGGTTACCCCTATTCTAAGCTCCTTGTTTTCTTTTTCCTTCCCTGGAGATCCATGACAGGAAGATGGACATCAAATTTATCTGATTTTTGCCTAAATTATCAAGTATCGGGATATGAGAAAGTTGGAGTCTGACATTAAAAAAAGGGGATAAAAGGGTCAGGCCGTGGTCTTGTATTGCCTTTCCCTTCCATAGGACTGCATCCATAGGCCGGTAAATACCAAGGTGCTTGTTAATGCCGCCGCCACCAGAACCTGCCCTACTGGGAGTTGCATTATGGATCCAATAACAAATGGTATGGCAGCACCTACGGCACTCATTGGCAGCCACTTGGTTGCAGCTAACCTTGCTCTATCCACTTTTTCTGACTCGTTCTGCATTTGTTTTTGACTCGCCTCTTGTTCTCGCAATAATACTTTTGCAAGAACGGTACTTAAGGCATACGGATGATTACGAAATAAAAACCAACATCTAAAATTTCGGAAGTCAAATTATTCAGAGAGATGCGAATTTATAGAATTAATAGCTAAATGATATTATAGATAAAATCATAAGAATGTGAGAAGAATCGATTTGTATGTTTTCTATAATGCCACGATTCAATTTCACAACTATAGAAAATAAAGAAGGTTGCGAATAAGTAAGATTTCCGTAAATTAAGCGGATTAGGATAGGTTTGAGTCGGTGCCTGCCTGCAGCGTCCATGATACACTAATTTACATTTACTCGGGGATACTTGGAACAGAAGAGAAAATTTCTGGTAGCCAATAGCTATTCCAATAAGTAATGATCAAATATGATTGGACAGCGATGTCAAGTTTGTCAGGGGTATATATCATATGGCCCCGCGCAAAACTGCTAAGCACCTTCTCCTAAGGTTCTTATTGCTGTCCTTTTCATGCCTATGGTTACAAATCTTTCATTTAGAATTTCCTTTAACACGTCTGATCGTGAGCACACACCTATTAGCCTACCATCATCTTGAACTACTGGAAGCATCATTATGCCTTTTTTATCCATAATATCAATTATATCACTTACGTCTGTATCTTCCTTGACTGAAAATGGCCCCGGAGACATTATTTCCTTGGCAATTATCGTAGTCAAGTCCCCGCCGGTTCTTATTGCACGCAAGAGATCGATTGTCGTAACTACACCGAGCAATTTGCCATCATCTTTGCTGATTATAGGCATGCCATTTATCGCACCTAGAACTATTCTGGTGGCAACTTCTATTGCGCTTACATTTTCTGTGGCAGCAATGATATCGACAGACATCAAATCTAAAGCTTTCATGTATCCTTCATCTAATTCATGTTTGCAACAATGCATAAGAAGGTAACAGATAAAGATTGCACCTAAATTTCCTGCCAAGTTACCTATCCAATTCACGGCTGCTGTACATCCGGAGGATCCTTCCAAATTATTCAATTCAACAGATACACAATCGGGACAAAGCCACAAAAAACGCCGTGAACAAGAGGTCAAAGTTGATGGCGAAGGGTCCAAACCAAGACACTATGCCTCTTAGACTAAGGCCTCTATAGTACTGTAAAATATGCCACACGTCATTTCCTACCTCATCAGATTTAAAACAACAATAGAATATTGAGCATGCCAACAGTTGGGTCGAGTGCAGAGATTATCAAATTGATTTGAGAAAATAAGAAGGTTAGAAAGAAAAATGGTAAAAAATCAAGCAGATCTCATGTTGAAGGATTTTCCCTACAACTGGAAGAAGTTATAAATAGTGGACTTTGAACTATCCCCATTAGAAAAGAAATAGGGGAAGTAGAACTACAGAGGATATTCAGGTGGTAGCTTTGGCACAACTGTTTGCGTAATTCGGTTAATTCCATCAAAGTTTTAATATATCGCAACTATTTCTCCCATTTGACTTATGAAAACCTCATCATCTTCTGGTAATGAGGGCAGATATAGGAAATTGAGATACTTCTGGTTGACGATGAGCCTGACGTCGTCGATATTTCGGGCGAGGACTCGAGCTCAAGGGTATGCGGGTTGACTTTTACACATCCTCAAGAAGCGCTCCAATACTTCAAGCCAAACACCTATGACCTCGGAATCCTGGACATCAGGATGCCAGATATGACAGGCTTTAAGCTATGCAGAGAAATGAAAAGGTGCGACCCTTCAATTACTACCTGCTTCCTTTCCGCTTTTAAAATCCAAACAGATGAGTTCAAGAGCGTTTTTCCATCTATGGACGGCGTTAAAGCGATCATCAAGAAGTCGATATCAATCAATGAATTGTTAAATGAAATGGTTACCTTATTAAAAATCCCCGCAGCTGATAAGGTTGCTCCAGAATAGAATATTCATGTTGCTCTTTAACAATCATAAACTGTTAATCGAGCGAGTTTTAAGGATTTTAAAAATGGTCTGACAAAAGACGAAGAAGAGCATGTAATGTGTCAAATTAACCAATGCTAATGGGCTTAATGTTCAGTAAAATTTTCAGCGAGTGAAAATATCAGATTAGAGAACTTGAAAGGAACGGTACATCGAAGAAAATCCATCATTTAGCACGTGAAATGAACCTATTCTTTTCATCCGGCTTGAACAAAGAATTACACTCCGTTATAAAAGAGTAGTAAGGAAGAAACTTAACCTACAGTTAATAAGCATATGTCCTTTCACCAGAGATGGTAATGAACAACTCGATAGTGCTGCTACTGCTATTGAGTTCATGGCGTAACATTACAATGAGGCGATAGGATTGCATGGTAAATTATGAACCCGATCAATACATCAATGGTAGTGGTGATAATAACACTACGAGCACTACACCCACTTCCAATAATAAGTATCAAGAAGAGATGAATAGGAAAAAGAAGAAGAGTGTACCAGGCATAGTTGAAGATATTCGTCGCTCGAACTTTCATGAACACAACATGCTAATCTATTCAGACCTTCCAACCTTTAGAAAAATTTATTCGGAATGCACTAGACAAGCGCTTCACAGCAACGAAATCGTATTTCTCGCTACCACATATGATCCAT
>JBJMEE010000015.1:0-10763 GCA_045809585.1 Nitrososphaera sp.
CAAATCACACCACAGGCGATATCAGAAACCTCTCTTCTTTTGGCCGCAACATCGGTATTGCTTTTCAGTTGGTAGATGATCTAATAGGTGTGATAGGCGACCCGAAACTGACAGGCAATGCCGCAGGCAATGACATTCGAGAAGGTAAAAAGACATATCCAATATTGCTTGCGCTGAAGAACGCCAGCAAAGAAGACTCCGAAAAGATCAAGAGGGTATTTGGCACTGGAGGGAAGGCCTTGAGCCAAGACATCCAGGAGGCTGTCAGGGTCATTTCTCGTATTGGCATAGAGCAGGACGTCAGGAACGAGGCAAGAAGGTACTTGCATGAAGCAGTCAAGTCAATTGAATGTTATAATAACTCTGATGCCAGAAGATCTCTTCAATTCTCAGCCGATTTTGTAGTGGGCAGGAGTCTGTAGTAATACGTGTCAATCGATGCGGATACTGAGAAACTCATCAAAATCATTGCACTGAAAAATTCAGTTGAGCATTGCGGCAAGGCACAATCTGACGCGGTAATCGCCAAGTTTGTCGGCTTGAAGCCAGAACTACGTAGCCAGATAAAGTCGCTTATCTCAGAAATCAAGGCAATTGTGCAGCAAATAAATACTCTTTCTCTTGCAGATCAAGAATCGTTTCTTGAAGAGCTTGCACCGAGGAAGGTAGATGCAAGAAAACATGTAGCAGAGCAACAACAACAACTGCCTCCGCTTGAAGGAGCCATATATGGCAGGGTGGTTACTCGATTTCCGCCGGAGCCAAACGGTTACCCGCATATTGGACATGCAAAGGCAGCTATAATTGATGAAGAGTATGCCCGATTGTACGGCGGCAAGCTGATTCTCCGCTTTGATGATACAAACCCACTCAATGAAAAGATGGAATATTATGTCGCCATAGCTGAGGGGCTGAAATGGCTTGGAGTCAAGCCTGATATTGTCAAGAATACTTCAGACGATATTGATCTTTTGCATAATTATGGAAGAAAGCTGATCGAACTGGGCGGTGCTTATGTATGCACCTGTAGCCAAGAGAAAATACATGACCTCCGCGCAAGGGGCGCGGCCTGCGAGTGTAGGCGGGAACCTGCAACTGCACTTGATAGAATTGGAAAATTGTTTGATGGCTCATATGAGCAGAATGAAGCCATTATGCGATTCAAGGGTGAGATGGCGGACCCAAATACTGCCATGCGTGATCCTGCGCTTTTCAGAATAATAGAGTCTAATCATCCTAAGCTGGGCAACAGAGTGCGGGTCTGGCCGACCTATGACTTTGCGGCTCCAATTGAAGACAGCATCGATGGCGTAACGCACGCTCTGAGGACGAAAGAATACGAGCTTCGCAACGCGCTCTATTTTGCAATTCTTGACAGACTCGGTTTGAGAAAGCCATACCTTATTGAATTTTCAAGGCTAGAGTTCGAAGGAATTCCAGTTTCAAAGCGAAAGATTAAGCCGCTTATAGAGAATAGCATAATTAGAAGCTGGGATGACCCTCGGCTCCCAACACTTGTTGCGCTTCGGAGGAGGGGCTTTATGCCTGAGGCGATACGCAAATTTGTGCTATCGCTTGGCCTTACGCTTGCAGAAACCAAGCCTCCATTCGAAAGCCTTGAAGCTTTCAACAGGAAGATAATAGATCCAATATCTTTGAGACTGTTCTTTGTGAAAAACCCTGTCGAAATGCATGTCAGAGGGGGTCTGGAAATGGAGGTCATACTCAAGAACCATCCTACTGACACCAGCCTTGGGATAAGGAGGGTGAAGGTTGGTGACCGGTTCTATATCGCTGAAGATGACGCAGCGAGGCTAAGGGCTGGAGACGAAATTCGGCTCATTGAATTGTATAACGTCAGGGTAGCAAGCATAGATTGGAAGAATGGTGCCCGCTTGGAAATAACCGCTGAGGCATATGGTGACGAGATCCGACAATCCATGCCGAAAATACAGTGGATAGCAAAAAATGATATAATTGACTACAAGGTCATGATTCCCAAGGAACTCTACATGAGCGAGGAGGAGTACAATACTAACAGCCTTGAAATTTCGCAAGGTTTTGCAGAATCTTTTACGTCCCGCCTTGAGCCTGACACACGGGTCCAGTTCGTGAGATTTGGGTTTTGCAGAATCGATGGTAATCAAATTGCAATAATGACGCACAGGTAAATGGACAATGAAGGTAGCAAGAATCCGAGATAGCAAGATAAAGGAAACATACGGCATCATATCTGACGATGTAAAAAGCATTGTCACAAGATCAGAAATACAGCAGCATACAGGCATACCTGTTCCCCTAAACATCAAGGACTTTGTTTTCAGGGGGTGGCTTGACGAGGTCAAGCACCACAAGGCTAAGCTCAAATTCAATCACAAAGTGAGCGATTTAGAGCTCTTGGTGCCTATACCAAACCCTCCAAAGATAGTCTGCCTTGCCTTTAACTACTACGATCATGCACGTGACGCAGGGCTCACGCCTTCAGATGAGCCCGTGATATTCCTGAAGCCAAGAACAGCTCTTAACGAGCCGTTCAAAGACATCATCTGCCCCTCCTTCGTAACTCGACTTGACTATGAAGCCGAGATTGCAGTTATTATTGGCAAAGAGACAAAGAAGGTGCCAGAAGATAAGGCACTTGATTCTGTCTTTGGATACATGATACTACATGACGTTTCAGCGAGGGATATACAGTTCAAGGACAAGCAGTTTACTCGAGGCAAGGGAATCGATACTTTTGCTCCATGCGGACCGTGGATAACGACCAAGGACGAGATCTCTGATCCTCAGAACCTCCACATAACAACCAAAGTTAATGGCGAAACACGGCAAGACTCATCAAGTTCAAACATGGTTATTCCAATTAGGCGGATAATTTCTTCACTTAGCGTGACCATGACGCTTGAGCCCGGTGACATCATATCGACAGGAACACCAGCTGGAGTAGCAATGTCAATGAAAGAGCCAAAATATCTAAAGGACGGAGACGTGGTAGAAATAACGATAGAAAGACTGGGCACTATAAGGAACCGCATAGTATACCACCCCCTTTAAACCAAGAGCTTTACTGCCAAGAACTACTTGACACATTGATGATCGTCGTGCAACAAAGATATTCTTGTTGAAACAAAAACTATGCCTGAATGAGAGAGGAAAAACCACCTGAGAATGAAATATGAAGTATTGTGCGAGTCAAACGGCCATGAGCAGGTATGCCTGGAATGTGATAGAATATTTGATTAGGGCGAGAGGATATTTAATCTCTGGTGGGTACAGAAATCCAAAATGACATAAAGAAGGTAGCTGCAGTGATGCAGTGATGGACTGCAACTCATTTTATATCAAAAATAAAAACAAAAGATATGATATTATAGCCCGTTTGGCTTGCTTGAACTAGTGCCCTTATGATACCTTGAAAAACTATAACATACAAACCTATGCCTGTCGATAATATATAATACTGTCATACACATCACTATAAAAATAGAAGCGCTGAGCATGGCTCTCAAAAAAAACGAACCCTGAGATATTCCCGCTACTACTGCTGCAGCATCAAGATGGAAAGTGGGTTCTATTATCGGTTGATGAGAAACTGTCCTTGTCAATATTGTATCATGCTAGGGTGATGGTTGTTGTTCTTGTTGTTTTGCTCTGTTCAGCCTTGTTATTTCGCGTTCTAGCAGCCTTGCATAATATTCGTATGACTCTGCCAGCTTTCCTCGGATATTTGCAAGCTGCATTGACAAGTTAAGGGCGTCAAGGCATGTTTCAAGCGACCGCTCCGTTGCAAATTCATTCATAGCCTTGTTGAACTGGGCAATGATCTTCCTCTGATCGTCACTCTGCTCATTTATTGTCTTGGTTAGCTGATCGATGTCGTTAGAGCCTCCTCCAAAACCCTTACCTTTGAGCAAGTCTACCATGTATATAACACTAGATTAGAGCTAGAATCAAATAAAACTTGCCTATTTTATTCATTTGAGAAGTTACTAGACGCCTCAAAATTAACAATGTATTTATTTGCCGTTTTCTGAACTTCACAGGTATATGGTAGTTGACAATAAAGCCAAGCTATCATACATCCAAATAATCAAGGAGGACCTTGGCATCTTCCACATTACTCCTAATGATGGCCCGATTCCTGACTTTAAGGCTGGTCAGTTTGTTACGCTTGGCTTCCATATCCCAAGCGAAGGCAAAATAGTCCGCAGGGCTTACTCTATCGCATCACCTCCTGAGCAGAAGAAGCGCTTTGAGCTGTACATACGCTGGGTACGCAAGCCGGTACCTGGCAGGCTCACAACTGAGCTGTTCAACAAAAAGGAAGGCGACGAAATATTTTGGGTCAAACCTACAGGCATTTTCACAATAAATGAGAAGCTTGTTGACGGCCGGCCAGACGATCGAAGAATGATTCTAATTGGCGGGGGGACAGGCCTTGCTCCATTCCTATCATACTCACTTCACCTCAAGTCAATAGGGGCCAAGCGCGAAATAGTTGTACTGCATGGTGCAAGTTATGTAGACGAGCTGGGCTATCGGGATCTCATGATATCTCTAGAAGAGGAGAGCCTTGATAAAGGCCGTGACAAGTGGAACTTCCGCTACCGCGCAAGCATCAGCAGGCCGCAGGAGTGGTTCAACAGATCCTGGAGCGGGCAGAAGGGCAGAGTTGAGTCATTCCTACGACCAAAGCCAGGCAGGGATCTTTCTCCACTTGAAGAGCTGGTGGGTGAAAAGGTGACACCGGAAAACACATCGTTCTACATCTGCGGTTGGCAGGGAACGATAGATGGGGCGCTGGACTATTTGATCCCAAAGGGCTTTGTCACTGAGCGCAATAAGAGAAAGGATGGAAGCTACGACATCAAGTTCGAATCGTACGGCTAATCATTCTCTCTTTTTCCTTTTTTAAAGCCTTATATTTTGGTCAAATGGGATTAGAATGATGAAGTTTGAATTTGAAGAATTTGCTACGGTAGAAGATGTTTTTATGTACCTTGTTTCTGTTGCACCATACATGAAACAGGTCATGCCCGTTAGTTCGTACAAGGGATACATCTTTTCTCTTGTGCCATTGACTCCGCTTTCAGGAGATGTCCTGATGATGATATATACCAAAGGAAAGCTGGACTCCGGCCTTGTAGAATTTGACATTTCGACAAAGAAATACCGGCCCGTGACGGCGGTAGAGCGTGCAGACAAAAATTACTTTGTAATCCTGACGCCCAAAGTTGCAACGCTTGCAGAAGAAGCGATCAAGAACCTCCCCTAAAGTAAAAAATGCTAGAGCCGTGACGGCATCGTAGCCGTCACAGACTGTTTACGCGAGTATCGCTCAACGATGTCTTCTGGCACTTGCCCCTTGAACAATTCCTTTGAGAGCCCACGCAGATATCTCATGATCGCCCAAGTGCCGGATTTGATGAGCGCTGCCATGAAGACCTTCATTGCTGGGCCGTATGTCTTGTTCCTGATTATGATCGGTATAATGTCGTTTATTACGCGCAGATTGTGCTCCCAGCACCTCCAGAATAGGGTGAACTGCGCCTCGTTGAGGTTGCCAAAATGCATTGAGTTCTTTTCTGAAAAGTCCTGATAGAGTAGAGGTGCAACCAAGCCACGCATGTTCATACGCCTAAAGTCGTCAATGAGGTCGATCGTGTATTGTGTCTCATCTGGAGTCTCATCTGGCCATCCTATGATTAGTGTGAGCGCAGGGAACCAATTATTCTGATTGAGTATCTTGCAGCCTTCTCTTACGACTGCGCCCCACTCCTCGGGTTGAAATGGCTTCGTCTTGACACCGAGGTGTTTTTTTACCATCCTTGGAGCAACTGTCTCGACCCCGAGGTTAGTTGCAAGCCATCTGCCACCGGCGACGTTCATCTCATTTATGTCGGACATCTTTTTTATAAGGTCGGGCGAAGACGCAACTGCAGAAAGTGTCATATGCGTTGTTCCAACAAAGCGTGCACCTGTAGACTTCAGGCCACTCCACAGCTCAGTGATGGCATCTGCGTTTGGAATAAAGTCCTTGTTATCGCAACCATAAAGCAGCATCTCGTCAGATTGTAGCCAGATCGAGTCAAAACCATAATCAAGATTAATCTTGGCCTCCTTCCGTAGCCTTGCAAGTGGAAAGTCCTTCTTTGAGCGCTTGTTAACATCGCAAAAATCGCAACCCCTTCCGCAGCCACGCATAGCCTCAATGAGGGAGTTGACCGTTGGCCCCTCCATCATGGGAATATTTTCAATGCTGCGGACAAAGGTATGCAAGAGCTCTGGCGCGTCACCAGCCTCCAAGTCATGGAAAAGATCTAGAGCCAGCTCATCTGCCTCACCAATGACTACCGTGTCAATGCCGTGAATCTTCATCCGATCCGGCTTGGCGAGCTCCCAGGAGCCGTTACCTCCAACGACCACCTTGAAATTGTATCTCTTCTTTAGCTGAATAATGGAAGCGCACATCTTTTTGAATTTCATGGCCACATATGAGAGTTTTTCTGGAGACATTGTTGTCGTCACCGGCGCCATACCGAGTGGATCCATCACATTGATGCCGACGACCTTTGTCTCTGGGCCAATGCACCTGTCAAGCATCTCGGGGTGGGCAAGAAGTATCTCATCGCGCCTGTATTCTTTCAAGAGTGCCGATTCGATCCTTCTCAAGCCGCATTGTGCAACCTTGACTTCTCCTGTGTTCGAATCAGTCTCAACACTTGGACAAAAGATCTTGTCAAATACAAATTCTGGTAAGAGCTCGTATGGACCACATGCAATAAAGCCATAGAGGAAGTTGCCCCTGTAGTTTGTCATCAAACTGCGGTCTGCAGTCAGAACTATCCGTTTGCCGCCTGATTCTACCATGCTGTCTTATCAGTTATCCGATATCCTATGGCTATAAATCTATATTACGATCTTTTCGAGTATGTTTGTTAGTAATTTAAAAATATGTTGAGATTATTACATTATATCCTCTATCATAATAGTCATACAACATACAGCTGACAACACGAGGTCAACAACCCCGATGACCCCAATTATCAATAGCTGTAACGGAGGAAGAATAGCAATCCTCCTCCTTCTCCTCCCCCATCCTTCTCCTCATCTGCTTCAGATTACCTCATATTGATTAACAATTCACTACTGTTCTGCTATGGCTACCGTTTTTCTACATCACTCTGTTCATTTGAAATCTCTCATTCTTCTGTGTCTATGCCGAAGCGCGTGGCTATTCACTCGTAGTTTCTTGTTTGCGGCCTCTCAATTGAAGCATTAAAGCTATCTCCCTCTTCCTGATAGTATATGTATTGCATTATCCGTGAGAGGCGTCGCTAGACGTGGGCATTAATTCATTCAATCATTTTCTATCTTTGGCTTTTTAAATAGGTATAGCGACGCAAAAAATGTAGCACTTCTTGTCTAAACAACCAATGAATCTTTCACAAACTGCTCAACTCGTGGCAATATTTTGTTTTCGATAATAGATATCACATCAGAACCCAAATCAAATGATATTAATAAATAAAACCCTTTAAAATCCTGTTGTTCTTTTTTTTGTTGCTTTTTTTGCTTTTCGTCTTTATTGTCGTAGTGACGTGTCATGATAATTGGAACTGTTGCACGAACCAGCTTTTCGTAAACAGCTATGGCATACCGTTGCTTACCTATCTTGTCCTCAAAAGTTCCCCGCGTTGATGCACGTAAGACCGTCTGTATAGTGTAATATTCGGTCTCTTGCTTATCCATCAACGGCTGTAGATTCTCTCTATAAACTGCCTCAATTAAATTTCCCATCTGATTTGCAATTCCTGCAAATCTAATGGAGGAATCTTTTGTTATAATGCATTTACAGAAGCTGTGTATGTGATTTGGGTTTTGGTCAGAGGGCATGCCTATTCTCGGAATATTGGGAGCCTTAATAAGTATAAAAACTACAAGAAGGATTTATCTCTGATCAGCAAAATTATTTGCTCTGTCTGCGATTCTTTTGCAATCTAAAAGCAACAGGAGCGCCAGAGATAAGAGGATGTCCCTGATGCCCTTGCTCAAATCGCTTTTTTATCCGTCCTCAATGTCAGTCAACAACTGCTGGGTTCTTTAAAGCTTGAATGCTATCGTAATTCTGGTCCCACCCTAGGCTTTCCGTCATGTCTATTGTTATCCCATTTTTTCTAAGATATTGTAGATATACATAATTATGCTAGTAGTCTCTCAGATTATGTTCGCCTTCACTACAATTATCCTAAAGTCAAGCAAATAGTGTGCATTTTGCTGCCTGTGTTCTGTGTTACTATGATAAGCCCAAGAGTGGGAAACGGATAGCCTTTCTCATAATCCATAAAAATTGTATCTTCTATACACACTCCCGCCGCCCCACCATTCTGATGGAGGTTTGTCTCAATCTTTAGCTCCCTCTTTTTTCTCGCTATAGCACTGACTCCCTTATTACAAATTGTATAACTAGAAAGAAAGAATCAGTTGCCTATAAAAAATTCACGAAAATAACTTGAAGAATCGCCAGATAATAATAATATACATTTTTCATGTAACCACTCCTTGCGTGCAGTTTGCTGTTCGTATACTCGCATACATTTTATTTAGGATCATCATACTTGCTAATTGAACTGTCGACTTCATATTATACAATACTTCCATGGGGGTAAAAAGATATAGAAACTCATAGATAGATTGTGGCCATAAAGGTATTGCTTTGAGTTTAAAAGATGAGGCTATAGGGTTACACCGAATGTTGAGAGGCAAGATTGAAATTCAAAGCAGAATTTCCTTAGAAAATCTCTTTGAAGAAGAAAAAGGAACTCTTGGTTTGATTTATACTCCTGGTGTAGCATATGTCTCAAGAGAAATAAGTGACAATAAAGAATTAGTATACGACTATACATCAAAATGGAATAATGTTGCTATCGTCTGTGATGGGACTAGAGTGCTTGGTCTGGGAAATGTGGGGCCAGAGGCAGCAATTCCTGTTATAGAGGGAAAGGCGGTTTTATTAAAAATATTAGGTGGCATCAATGCTTTCCCACTCTGTATATCTACCCAGAACAAGGACGAGATAATTCGATTTGTTAAAGAAATTGAACCAGTATTTGGAGCCATAAACATAGAAGACATAGAGTCGCCTAAGGTATTGGAAATAGTAGAAGGATTGCAAGAAATCCTATCTATCCCAATTTTTCATGATGATCAACACGGAACTGCTGTTATTGCTTTTGCAGCACTGATAAATGCTCTTAGAATAGTAGGCAAAAAGCTAGATGCAATAAAGGTGGTAATAGCAGGAGCAGGCTCAGCAGGATACGGTATAGTCAATATCCTACATGAGGCAGGATGTAAGGATATTGTTGTGACAGATAGCAAAGGAGCCTTGTCAATTGACAGATTTAATAACAGCAAGGATGATGATGATGATATCAAGAACCGATACAAACTGGAAATAAGCCAAAAAACCAATCCGAGAAAATTGACTGGAAAGCTAGAGCAAGTAATTGAAGGAGCGGATGTATTTATCGGTGTGTCAGGAAAAGGTGGTATATTAAACCACCAAATGATACAATCAATGAATCGCGATGCAATTGTATTTGCACTGAGCAACCCCGACCCTGAAATACTTCCTTCTGATGCATTGCAAGGAATAGCAAGAATTGTAGCCACGGGTAGATCCGACTTTCCAAATCAAATCAATAATGCTGTAGTATTTCCATCTGTTCTTAGAGTTCTGCTTGATGTAAGAGCCAAAACCTTGAGCCAAGATATGCTTGTATCTGTTGCAACTGCTATTGCAGGGATTGTAAATGATACTCATCTAAGGGAAGATTACATCATACCCAAAGTAAATGATCCAAGAATCCTTCCAACAGTTACCACGGCATTAAGAGATGCGATCCAAAAACATATAACGAATAGCGGTTATTCGGCAGCCTAGAATATAATGAATATTCTTATTTCTTTGCGCGTTTTTGTTTTTCCAGAAACTCCATAAGCTCAACCCCCCTCTTTTTTAAGAGACGAAATTGTAAATTAGTCATCTTAATGCTGGGTGGCTGATGCTTCATTAGTGTATATATCAACTGCTGAAGGGGTCATGCTACTCCGACTCAAAAGCTGGTCGTTATAAAATATGATATATTATATATTTCTGCTACATTAGAACAGTCCTAAACGTATCATTTTAATATCGTTCCAAAACCTTGAATTGTTGCAGGGCCGGTCGTCTAGTCCGGTAGGATACGGCATTGGCATTGCTGAGGTCGTGGGTTCAAATCCCACCCGGTCCATTTCTTTCTGCGTTGGAACTACGGTATTAATTCGAGCGTGTTTTAGGCAGTTGTCGGACAAATCCCGCAGCAATGCCTTTAGTGAGTTCAATAGTGATAAGTTTGATGAGATGTTTGACATTCGTAAGTCCTAGGCTTTACATCTAAACTTGCTCTTATGCTGTGCAACCTATAAGGAATTACCTCGATGCCAAAATCTAGCAGGTTCTCTATCCAATATTAGTCAATTCTGCTGTATGACTACCAGCAGCTAATTGAATCTATTTTACAAGTCGAAAAGATGACAGCTAAAGTACAGGGTTTACAAAAAGTAGTAAACCCGCCATCACAATCAAAGCTATTTGATTCATATAGAGACACATAGCATCAGCAGCATAGCAGCAACCATAAAATAAAAATAGTTAATTCCGTCAAATGATGTTAGGGCTCTATCACTAATGGCATCTTCAGCGTACACTCCACCTT
>JBJMEE010000016.1:0-5310 GCA_045809585.1 Nitrososphaera sp.
AGACCTGATTTTCTTGCGCAAGCTCGCTCGCGCAACCAGTCAATTACATAATCAAATTCCTGTCTGATGTCCTGGGGCAATATGTCCATGCTGTTTAGGCAACTGTGTGCCAGTTCCTTCCATTCTTTGTCGCCATAGTTCAGAAACCACTGATTACTCAGCAATTTGACCACACACTCGGCCCCGCACCTGCACTTTACTGGTTTGTTGACAAGTTCGTATGTTGGCTCTGCCCAGCCTGACTGCAAGAGGTCATGCTTGATCTCATTCTTTGCAACGGCGACTGCCATGCCCGCAAACCTACCAGCATTTTGCGTCATCCGACCTTTGTAGAATTCATGTGAGTAAAGATTGCTTGTCGCTTTTTCCAGTATCTTCTCGTCATTATTATTCTGGCCAAAAGCGCCCACCTGTTCGATTGCTTTAGCAGCTGGTATGCCACTAGGGTACACTTCAGACTCGATTATTTTGATCGGGCGAACGTTGTTGTCGTCAACAGAAATATGAAACATTTGCTGTAGATTTTTGTCTGATTTTAGAGATTCGAGTGCTTGGTAGTCATATGGTGCATGTGCCGGCACTGACATCACGATTCCCGTGCCACTATCTGCTTCAACAAAAGAAGCAGGATATATGGGCACAGAAGAATTGTTAAGGGGATTAGTGGCATTCGAACCGATCATTTCGCTACCTTTGACTGTCTTTATGATCTCCACCTTGTGGTTCAGAAATTCTAGCTTTCTTGCCGCTTCCTTGCTTATGATCCAGCTTTGGCCATCGACTTGAGCCTGCACGTAGTCAACATCAGGGTTGACCCATATGTTAGTCACTCCAAAGAGCGTCTCTGGCCTGAGCGTTGCTGCTGGCAGGATGATAAAATTGCCTTCGCCACCACCCGACTTGAACTTGATTACCGTGTATTCATTGAAATCCGGCTCTACATCACCTACAGTATCGTGCTGGCTAACAGGGTTTTGGTCACGCGGGCACCATCCAACAGGGTGGGAACCCTGCACTATCAATCCCTTTTTGCGAAGCATCCTAAACTGCCACGAGATGAACTTTGAATACACCCTGTCAATGGTGGTGAACTCTCGCCGCCAGTCAATAGAATAACCCATCTCCTTCATACCCTGCCTGATCTCTTGGTGGAAGTAGCTTGCTATATTGACCGGCTCGACAAATGTTGCAATGACATCGTCTGATAATTTGTATATTGTGTGAAATGTTTCCATCAGCTCAGCATCGCTTGCGGCAACCCTTCGCGACATGCCAAGGATCGGGGTGCCGGTGTAGTGAAAGCCCATAGGGAAAAGTACATTGTAGCCCTTCATCCTCATATAGCGAGCATGGGTGTCCGCAAGCGTATACGTACGGCCATGGCCAATATGCTGGGGTGAGTTTGGATAAGGGTAGGCTACCGTCACGAAGTATTTTTCTCTGCTGCTGTCTGGATCTGACTCAAAGATCCTCTGATTCTCCCATCTGTCGATCCACTTGCTCTCTATAGAATTCCAGTCTATACGGGCGCTCACAGTTACCTTGCTACCTCTTCAGCCAGCAGGAGTGCTTCCTTTATCCTGTCTTTTGATTTGCCTCCGCCCTGCCCAAAGCGATTATCCCCGCCACCGGAGCCACCCAACTTGCTCGATACCTGCCTTGCAATTACACTTGCCTTCACTTTCTTGCATGCAGCTTCACCTGCAAACACTATAACCCTAATGCCTTGACCCTTTGACAGAAGGGCAAGATAGATTAGGTCTTTGTCAAGCTCGATCGCCTTCTCTCCAATGGCAATATGGTAATCCTCGTCAAGCTCTTCATCATATGTGGTATACAAGTGGATGCCGGAGCCAAGCTTCTTTGCTTGCTCTGAAATATTGTTTGCAATCGGGACTGAGATAACCCTCAGCATGGCTCGTATCTTTTTCTTTGCCGCTTCTGCATCTTCCATTGCCTTGTTGAATGACTCTAGAACTTTTTCTCTACTTGAGCCTAGCGCATGAGATATGGACGCAAGCTGACTATCTAGCTGCTGCATGTAACTTACAGCAGCCTCGCCTGCCACAAACTCGAGCCTGACGACACCGTCTTGGATTCGCTCAGATTTAACTATCTTGACTAGCCCGATTTCACCAGTGCTTTTCACGTGTGTTCCGCCACACGCTTCAATATCCCATCCATTGATGTTGACTATTCTAACATTGCTTGTAGGCACGACTCCGCCCTGATAGATGCGGAAGGAGAACTGCTGTTCGGCATCTCCTCGATCATATGTGTTAATTATGATGGGGTGATTCTCTCGAATTACCCCGTTTGCCAGACGTTCGATCTTTTTCACTTCTTCTCTTGTAAGTGATGAATGGTGCGTGATATCAAGCCTGCCATAGCTTTCTTCCTTGAATGCAGAGTTCTGCCAGACCCAGGAGCCAAGTGTATTCCTAGAAGCCGAGTTGAGGACATGGGTTGCTGTATGATGCTTGGTAATAAGATCGCGCCGCGTTCCATTTACTGTTCCATGTACAGTTTGTCCCTCTGCAGGTATCCTGCCTTCCCCTTCAATCTTGTGTACTATCACATCTGCCTGCTTTGTAACCTCTATTACCTTGATGTCTTCAATTTTTCCAGTATCTGGCTCCTGTCCTCCGCCCCTTGGATAAAAGGCAGTCTGGTCCAAAATGATATACTTGCCTCCCACCACCTTGAGCACCTTTGCATGAAAATGGCGTATCGATTCGTCTTGGTAGTATAGCGATTTTGTGGATGCCAGACCCTCCAGCCCAGGGATCGGTTTTGAAGCCTGGCTTGATATCTGACTTGTGTGCAGCTCCGCAAGTTTCGCATAAAATGTTGAAGGCACACTCTGTATAATTTCTTGCTCCATCAAAAAGTCTGGAGTTATGCCATCTGACTCATATAGTCTAATAAGGTCATCAACCGTCAGCTCCTTGGCCTTTTTGCCGGATTTGAGCGACATTGCCACAGAGTTCATGCGCTCACGTGAGTTGGAATATCTACTAGCTTCGAGCTGCAGGATTTCCTTGACATCTTGCCTGTGCTCCTCAAGTTCTGGATACATCTGCCTAAGGTAATCGATGTGCAATTCGGCAATGTCTTCGACCCTGAAAATGTTTTTCCAACCAAGCCTTTCGAGTATTGATAGGACCCTCCGAAGGATCACCCTTAGATTGTAGCCTCCACCTACGTTTGACGGAAGCGCCCCGTCTGAAATCGCAAATACAAGAGTCCTGATGTGATCGGAGATCGTGTAGATTGCTTCATAGGGCGCAACAAACCCGCTGAGCTGCTCCGTAGAGATTTTCATTTCCTTTGCGATCAGCAATTTCAAATCCCGGATGCTGTTACTGTTTTTAGTAATGCTCGCAGTGTTATCAAGCTTTAACGATATCGATTCAAAATATTTAGACAGTAGTTCCTGATCGCTGTCAGTTCCAGTCATATCCACTAGTTTGCCAACTATAGGTCCAAAGGAGCAGTCGTAGCTTGTGGGCGTACCCATTGTAATCCATGAGAAGCGCTCAAGCCCTGCGCCCATGTCTATTATCTTATTTGGCATGACGCGGTAGTTGTTCTCATCGCCTTCAAATTCGGTAAATACCGCATTGCCAAGTTCCAGACCGCGGACGAAATATTCTAATGAGTATCCAAACGCGCCAGCCCCCATCCATACGTCTTCGACAAACGTTATATCTTCGGCTTTGATGCCAAGTCCCTTTGTCAACATACCAAAATCAAGATCTATGCATTTATCTTTCCAGTAGCCGCCTGGAGCATCGGCATTACATGTTTGACCTATCATGCAAAAGCCAGTATAGTGCCTACCGCTCACTCCAACATTTTCAATGTCATTGAATCGGAGGCACATCTGTGGAACTAAAAGTGGATTTGATGGTAGTTCAAAAACAACTTGACTGCCAATGACTCGCTGAAAGTCAACGATTGACGCTATTGTGAAGTATAGGTCTTCTCGCCAGCGGCATACGACAGGGTAGCGCCTTACTATCTTGTGGTCGTTTGAGCGGAAGAACTTCTCAGTCTCCTTCCATGCGCTGACGTAGTCTAGATGTTTGTTTGTCGGTGGCTTTCCGATGAAACTGTAATTTTCGTGGTCCGGGCATGAGTTCCTTGCAATATCAAGCGTCCAGAAGAATTTTTCGCAC
Source organism: Nitrososphaera sp. (assembly GCA_045809585.1). Lineage (GTDB taxonomy): Archaea > Thermoproteota > Nitrososphaeria > Nitrososphaerales > Nitrososphaeraceae > Nitrososphaera. The sequence continues at coordinate 4,182 of JBJMEE010000016.1, forward strand.
TTGGCGCACTTTTTTCGCGTAAAGCCCATCTCGTCAAAAAGTGATACTTTATAGTACCTGTCAGGATTAGATGAGAATAGCTCGGCGAGTTCCTTCTTTCCCAATGGCTTTTATCATGTGTTAGACATCAAAATATACGTATTAACGCTTTCGTTGAAAAGAGAAAAAAAGAAAAAACACAGAATTTAGGACCTAAGCGCATCCTCGACGAACTTTAGGTATCTCTCCTTTGGCGCTGCACCTATAGTCCTTGATATCTCCTTGCCGCCTTTGAACAGCAAAAGCGAAGGAATTGATTGGATATTATACCTCATTGCAATTTCCTGATTCTCATCGACATTTAGTTTGGCCACTTTGACCTTGCCTGCCATGATTTTGCCAACCTGCTCTACTGCAGGCCCCACCATTCTGCATGGACCACACCATTCTGCCCAAAAATCAACTAGTACAGGTACATCTGACTTGAGCACTTCGGCATCCCAACGTGGAGTAGTAACATGGGTGACTATATTGTTACTGTCTATCTTGCTCTCCATACTTACAAGTAGGAAGAGACGGTATTTTAATCCTACTGGTTACTGTTCTCACCCGAATCGGCCTCCTGTGCCGAATGTGATATATTCTGCTATTAGCTTGATGACAAAAGCAATACCACCTACTGCAATGAGGCCAATTATGACTAGTCGCAGGTGTTGCAAATAATCGTCTTTGCTGGTCTTCTTCGCTAGCCTGAGCGTCTGAAGCATTTCTGTAACCCTGCGCTGTACAATCGACAATTCATATTCTAAACGGTGGTTGCGTTATATAAAATATCTGTCAGTACCTTGAAAGCGATGGATGGACAGTATAGAGGGGTTCTTTGTCGGTCCTCTGCATCTCAACGAATGTTTCTGTGTTCTGTATGCCTTCTATCTTGCCAATACGAGCAATGACGACATTATGTAATTCCTCTAGCGTGTGGGCGCTTATGTTTACTATCATGTCAAACCTACCGGTAACTTCAGAGAGCGATCTTACTTCAGGAATTTTCATTAATTCTTCATGAATGGGTTCCTTCAACTTGGGATCGCGGTTTATGCCAACTGTTGCCTTGACATTTATCCCAAGCATATTTTCGTTGACAATTACT
>JBJMEE010000017.1:0-4413 GCA_045809585.1 Nitrososphaera sp.
GCAATATGACTACTACTGCATGATACATCCTTACATGAATGGAAAGATCACAGTAGGATAAGTAAGAAAGACTCCAGCCGGCATACTTTGAATTTGCCGAGAGATGAGTATCTTGCGCTAAAAAATGACAGAGTTCACGAATAAAGTGCATATAATTCAACTGACAATTACAAAGCACGAAGGACATGAATACTGCAAAAAATCACACTCACAGGGCACTTGAATTTCATGCTCAAAAAGAACTTGGTGATAAGATTTCACTCAATGTCAACTGGAGGTAGCACCAAAAAGATTGTTTGAAATAAGCTGTCTGTGATGTATTACTTGCGTACTCGATGCCAGTAATTGCAAGACCGTGTTGTTTTAAGAATTATCAAGCCAAATCGAAAGCAACTGAATTTGCTTCTGACGAAACAAAAACTCCCGCTTGACAGTAGATCGAGCAAACTCCCTGTGTTCTTAGCAACACTCTCGTCGCATAATACTTATATTAAGTGCTTATAACACTGTTATAATATGACGTTTCTAGAGGTTAAGGACTTGCACATTAGCATTGACGGCAAGGGAATACTTACAGGGCTTAACCTTGGCCTCAACAAGGGCGAGGTTCATGCCATTATGGGTCCTAACGGCTCTGGCAAAAGCACGCTTGCAAATGCCATTATGGGCCATCCTAAGTATAGCATCGATTCCGGTGACATTTTGGTCTCAGGTGAGAGCATCCTCAAACTTTCAACTGATCTGAGAGCAAGAAAGGGTCTCTTTCTTGGCTTTCAATACCCGACAGAGATTCCAGGAGTTGGCTACAGCCATTTTTTGAGAAATGCCTACAACATTCTCAACAAGTCGCTTGGTGAGGAACAAAACCGGGAAGTCTTCATTACAGTTCGTGAATTCCATGAGTACGTCAAGAAAAACCTTGATGCGGTGGGACTTGATCCTTCGTTTCTAAGCCGCTATCTCAATGAGGGGTTCTCAGGTGGCGAAAAGAAACGATCAGAAGTTATGCAGATGCTAGTTCTCAAACCGAATATCGCGATTTTAGATGAACCGGACTCGGGTCTGGACATCGATTCTGTCAAGTCGGTTGCTGAGGCAATAAATAAATTAATTGATACGGGCGCCGGCGTGCTTGTAATCACTCATTATGCCAGAATCCTTCGGTACCTCAAGAAACTTGATTATGTCCATGTAGTGGCAAGAGGCAAGGTTATCAAATCAGGCGGCAAAGAACTGGCTGAAGAACTGGAAGCAAAAGGGTACAGCTGGCTCGGCATAGAAGAAGACAAGTAAAAATTAGGCCGCAGTAAATTACTTCCACCCAGATGGCAGCAGCAGCAGCCGAACCCCAGACCACAACTTTTCTCAACTTCTCATTCTACAGGGTAGATCCTAAGTGGCGCTGGCTAAATGAGATAGGCAAGGACGAAGCAGCCAAGGAGTTCGCTAACCTAGTGGAGGTTGCCAACACCAAGATGAAGGTGAGGGCTTACTCAACTCTAGGTCTACGAGAAGATAGCGACTTGATGCTCTGGATGATTTCTAACTCTCTAGAAAAGACGCAGGTAATGACATCCAAGATCTATTCAACGGTCCTTGGCAAATACCTGATGCCATCATATGTTTTCCTCTCTACAACAAGACCATCTGTTTACTCATCGAAGATAATCCCCGGATTTATGACTGACGAGCAGCCTATGAAGTATTGTATCGTCTATCCGTTTGTCAAGTCAAGGGAATGGTACCTGCTGCCTTTTGAAGAGCGAAAGAAAATGATGGAAGAGCATATTTTAGTGGGACGTAAGTTTCCAAAGATCAGGCTCAACACCACCTACTCCTTTGGCCTTGATGATCAGGACTTCATGCTCGCCTTTGAAACTGAAGATCTGACGGCGTTTCAAGAATTGATAATTCAGCTGCGCGAAACCAGAGTGAGCAAGTATATAATCCGTGACACTCCAATGATTGTCTGCATTTATAAGGGAGTTGAAGACATCATTAAAAGTCTAGGATAATTATGCAGGCGCTGAAAGAATGGGCTGTCGTCTGCAAGGCTCTTGAAGATGGCAGACAGATTCTCCTTTTACGTAAAGGCGGCATACTAGAATACCGCCAAGGCTTCGAAGTCAAGCACGACAGATTTCTGCTATTTCCAACGTACGAGCACCAGTCAAAAGATCATTTGCAGGCCGACTATTCAAATAAACTTGACGAAGTGCTAAGGGATCAGCCGGCTACAGGAACCAACAGGATCACAAGCTATGCAGAATCTGTAGAAGTCAAGGAAATAACTGACCGCATTACTCTCAGAATGCTTGCAAACTACCATATCTGGAGCGAAAGCTATGTTAATGCAAGGATGGATTACAATCCTAAGAAGCCTATGAGTGTAATACTCTTGCGTGTTTTCAAACTTGATAAGCCAATCTTGGTTGAAAACAAGCCGGAATGGAATGGCTGCAGATCATGGATCCCGCTTGACATAGATGTAAGCGGCACAGCCATAATGGATGATCTGAGGTTCAACAAAATAGCGTCTGAAGTAAGGGGAGTGCTATCAATAGCTGTATGAAATACAGAACTTTGGGTAAGAGTGGCATAAAGGTAAGCGAGATTGGCTTTGGTGCATGGACTATAGCGCTCGACTGGTGGGGGAAAAAGGTTGACGATGATGAAGCCATCAGGATGCTAAGGCGCGCATATGATTTGGGTATCAACTTTTACGAGACCGCCGACTTATACGGCAAGGGAAAAAGCGAGAAGCTTATAGCACAGGCGTTCAAGGATATGCGCAACGATGTGGTCTATTCTACAAAGTGGGGCTATGACATGTATAACGCCAAGCAGGTAGGGCACAGTGAACTACCACAAAAGCACAACCAAGAATTTTTACAGTTTGCTATTGGCCAGAGCCTTGACCGCCTGCAGACTGACTACATAGATGTCTATAGCCTCCACAATCCCAAGATGGACGCAATAGCAAACGACAAGCTCTTTACTTCTATTGATTACATGGTGAAAAAAGGCACGATCAAGAGCCACGGGGTGGCGCTCGGACCAGCGATAGGGTGGAAGGACGAAGGCCTGAAAGCCATTGAAAAGAGGAACATTACATGCCTCCAAACTGTCTACAATATTTTAGAGCAGGATCCTGCCCGAGACTTTATGCAGGCGGCAGAGCGGTGCAATGTCGGCATAATGGTAAGGGTTCCTGATGCATCAGGCCTACTTACGGGCAAAGTCAGTACCGATACAAAGTTTGACAAGAACGACCACCGCAGCTTTAGAAAGCAAGAGTTCATCGTTGAAGCGATGCAAAAGATAGAGAATATGAAACCTCTTGCAAGCAGCAAGGGATGGAACATCACAGAACTAGCGATTAAGTTCATACTGTCTCAAAAGCAGATTTCAGTCATCCTGCCGACAATGATAAGCATTGAAGAAATAGAACTGTTTACATCGCTTTCAGACGGCAAATACCTCAATAGCGCTGAAATTGAAAGAATGGAGGAGATGTATGAAAAGAATTTTTATGTCGAGCCTGTTGTTAAATGAGCACAATGAGTATATGCATCTTCTATCTACAAGACCATATCATCAGAAATTGCAGATTGTCATTGAAATGACATAAAGGAGGCTATTTAGAGCTCTGCTTCTTGAGAGAGCTCCAACTGGATGCATTAGACAAAATATTTTACGCGCTCTTTCTTGAACTCTTGCGAGCTAAACAGTATCTGATAGTCCTTTATGCCCACTGTTTCTGACATGTTTGCAGCAATCTTTTCAGCCGCCTGGAGTGTCCGGGCATGTACCATGCTGAAAAGGTTGAACCTCCAGTCAGGATACACAGGTCTCCTGTAGCAGTGGCTTACCTGTGGAAACGTAGCGAGTCTGAAGCCTACTTCGTCTACTTTGTTCTCTGGGACATGCCATACGACCATACCATTTGCGACAAAGCCAGCTTCGCGGTGGCGAAGTATTGCTGCAAAGCGCCTCATTATGCCAGTGTCTTCATATTCTGTGGCCTTGGCAAACAATTCCGCTGTGGTTACACCTAAACTATTGGCAAACTCTTTGAAGGGTTCTGGCGTTATTGCCAAGTCCTTCTGCAATTCACGGATGAACTCTCTGTCACGCTCACCTAGCAGCACCTTCTCTGGATTTAGATGCTTCACGTTGTCCGTTGGCACAAGCTTATCCGGATCTTTATTAATCATATCGAGTTTGACGCCGATCTTGTAGAGCTTGAGTGTTGGCAAGACTCTATGTTTGATAACGCCTTCAAATGATGCCATTCTGTCAAGGTCTCGCTTGATATCCGATCCGGGAGGCACTGCAAGCGTGAACCACATATTGTACTCATGGTTGCGCTCGTAGTTGTGGCTTACCCCAGGATGTTCATTGACTTTCTTT
>JBJMEE010000018.1:0-6820 GCA_045809585.1 Nitrososphaera sp.
TCATAGAACCGGCAGCCTAGAGGCGGACTGAGCAATGACGGGGGATTCCCCTTGACAAAGTGGATTTTTTTATCCTCTGTCCTCAGCCTTGGAATTGCTTTGATTAAAGCCTGAGTGTATGGATGGCGAGGGTTATTATAAATATCATCTGTGGATGAGACCTCCACCAGTTGACCGGCATACATAATGGCTATTTTGTCTGTTATCTGCGATACAAGGGCAAGGTCATGTGTTATTAGTATTATCGTTATTCCCTTTTCCTTCTGAAATTTTTTGAGCAAGCTGATTATTTGCGACTGAACGATCACATCGAGTGCCGTAGTTGGCTCATCTGCTATCAAAACATCAGGATTGAGCAGAAGGGCCATTGCAATTACAACGCGCTGCTTCATGCCGCCGGAGAGCTCGTGTGGGAAGCGCTTTGCAATCGACAAATCTAGGCCAACTTGTTGCAGCGATTCGCCTATCTTCTTGTCTATTTTACCTTGGAAGTGGTGCTCTCTTAGAATTTCACGTAGTTGGCTCTCGATTGTGTATACGGGATCAAGCGCATTCATGGCACCCTGAAAGACCATTGCTATTTTTTTCCAGCGTACCTTGCTATCGAATTCTGATGAAGACATTTTAGTTATGTCAGTCCCCCCAAGTGTTATGCTGCCTTCAACTATTCTGCCAGGGGACTGTATCGATTGCATAAGAGCTGCAGCAAGTGTGCTCTTGCCGCATGCCGACTCGCCCACAATACCGAGCGACTCACCTTCTGACAGTTTAAAGTTGATGCCGTCTACTGCCCGGATTGGTCCATTTTCTATGAAATAATATGCCTTGAGGCCGGATACTATAAGTTCAGGCAATAACGAGAGTATAAATCAATTATAGGTTATATGAGGATTCTGGCAAGTCTTAGATGCGACTATTATTGTATTTATATCACAAGCGTGGGAAAGTGGAATTAATTGGATCCATTACTTCTTGAGGCAAGACACATCACAAAATATTACCCTATCAAGAAAAGTTTCCGCCAGCTGTTTAAGTTCGCAGAACCGCACTTTGTTGTCAAGGCAGTAGATGATGTCAGCTTTATGCTTGACCGGGGTAAAGTGCTTGTTTTTGCAGGGGCTTCCGGCTCGGGCAAGACGACGGTAGCGAGGATTGTCATGCGCGCGACAGATCCGGACAGCGGCTATGTGATATTTGAAGGCAAAGATGTAACACATTCTAAAGGAGGAGAGCTCAGAGACTTCCGCACGGCGGTCCAAATGGTGTACCAAGACCCTTATGCCTCGCTCAATCCCCGCATGAAGATAGGAGCCATCATAATGGAGCCAATCAGCATTCATGACAGGATAACTTCAAAGGAGCAGAAGATAGAGAAGGTACTGAATGCATTACAGGAGGTCGGACTCGAGCCGCCAGAGGAGATAGCAGCGAGACTTCCATACACACTCTCAGGCGGTCAAAGACAGAGGGTCGCAATTGCAAGGGCACTCGTGCTCCGGCCCAAACTTATCGTGGCTGACGAGCCAGTTTCGATGCTTGATGTATCCGTTAGGGGAGAAATATTGGGAGTTATGCAGAACCTAAGGCAGAAATTTAACATTTCTTACATATACATAACGCATGATCTATCGACAGCACGATACCTAGGAGATGATTTGGCCATAATGAAATCTGGGAAGATACTTGAGATAGGACCAATCGATAAAGTCCTCTCCGACCCTCGCCATCCATATACAAGACAGTTAATAAGTGCAATACCTGAAGTACAAGGCAGATGAGACGATACACATATCTTTTGAAAAAATATATTAGACTGTTTATGCTCTGATAGCATTGCAAAAAGCCCGGGTACTGGCTTCTATCGTTCCAATTTTCGTACTACTTTCGTGTATTTCTGCGCCATTTGAGAATTTCGCTTTCGGACAGGCGCAAGAAAAAGGCCCCTACCTCAATCAGGCAAGATTTATTCAACGTGGGGATGAGAACCTTGCCCTTGAAGAGGTCAAATCTGGCACCCTTGATACGTATTTTTCTCCTATCCCAGCCGAGTCAGCCAACGATGCAAGGAATGATCCTAGGCTAAAGGTCTATGATAAAACTGCTGGTTCGTTAGGTCTTCTTGTAAATCCTGCCCCTGCGGCAGAATCAAATATCCTAAACCCCTTTCAGTTCAGGGAGGTCCGCTACGCCTTAAATTATCTGATAGACAGAGATTTTGTCATTAACGAGATTCTGAAAGGCTACGGCAGTCCCCTTATTGGACCAGTTGGTATATACTCACCGGAATATCTAAACGTTATCGACGTAGTCGAATCGTTTGGCTTCAGGTATAATCCTTCACTTGCTGCAAATATGATTTCTGGCCCCTTGATTGGGGCCGGTGCTACAAATGAGGGTGGCAGGTGGACATTCAGCGGCAATCCCATTACGATAAAGGTGCTCATAAGACAAGACGACGTCCAAAAAGAATCAATGGGTCAGCTAATTGCTTCAGAGCTTGAAAAGATAGGCTTTAGCATCCAAAGAGAATATGGTGATTTGAACAAAGCAAACACTGTCGTGTACGGGTCGGATCCTAAGAATTTGCAATGGCAGATATATACTGAAGAGATTGCTGGCACCAGCGCGTTTGTGAGATATAATCCTATAACTCCGGGTCAGATGTACGCGCCTTGGATGAGTGGGATGCCCGGATCTCAGAACCCTTCATATTGGAACTATCAAAATGCTACCCTTGATGAAGTGACCGAGAAGATTGCCTTTTTCAACTTTACATCTGAAGAAGAAAGGAACCATCTCGTGGGTGATGCAGTAAAGATGGGCATTCAACAATCCGTTAGGCTCTTTGTTGCTCAGAAGACTGATCCCTTTGTTGCTTCTGCCAATATCCAAGGTCTCGTGAACGATTTCGGGGCAGGGATAACAAGCAAGTATTCTCTACTAAATGCGAGATCAGGTGACGGCAATGCTTCCGTTGACATTGGGGTGAAACAGATCCACCAGGGATCATGGAACTCAATTGCAGGTCTACAGGACATCTACGGTAGGAGTATTTATCTTATGATTTCAGACCCCGACACCTTCAGGGATCCTTATACGGGAGACTTGATTCCATTTCGAAGCCAATGGACTGAAATCACGACAAAAGGCCCGCTCGGCAAATTACCTGTACCCTCCGATGCAATAAGATGGAATCAAACGCTGCAGCAATGGACTCCGGTGAGCGAGGGATTGAACGCCACAAGCAAGGTGACATTCACGCCGCTCTATTCAAAATGGCACAATGGCATTCAGATGGATGTTTCTGACATGATGTATAATGATTATTTCACTTACGAATGGGGAACTGATACGGGTCCACAAGATCGTACGGTAGATCCTGAATACACGCCTGTTGTGAGCGAAGCACTTAAGCTTTCTAAGGGCCTGAAGTACCTTGCCCCGGATAAAATTGAAGCATACATTGACATTTGGCACTATGATGAGAAGGAGATCGCTGACTCGGGCGTCTTCTTTGCCGATCAGCCATGGGAAATCCTTGCCGCGTCTGAAAGAATTGTCATGGATGGCAGACTTGCTTACTCTAGAAGCGAGGCGCAAGCTAAAGGCGTTGGCTGGTACGACCCCGTGGTGAAAGAGCATGCAGATATGATTAAGGCAGAGCTGCAAAAAATGAAAAGTGAGCAATTTGTGCCACCTGCGCTAATAGGTAAGGTAACGGTGCAAGATGCGATCAATCGTTACGATGCTAGCATAAGCTGGATTGAAAATCATGGCCACGCAATAATTAGCAATGGTCCATTCTATCTTGACAACTTCAATGTAGCAGGAGGGACAGTAACTATTAACGCATTTAGGGACCCCTCCTACCCATTCGAAGAGGGACACTGGGCTCGCTATGAGACGCCTCGGGTTGCTGACATTAGCAGGATTGACGTGCCCAGAATAGTCCAGATAGGTCAGCCCACTTCAATGAAGGTAAATGTCACCATCGCCGGCCAGCCAAGCAGCAATGCTACTGTGAACTATTTTGTTTCAAATAAGGATGGAATAGTGGTAACCAGAGGAGAAGCCCAGGCTGGAAGCGCCGGACAATTCAATATCGATCTGTCACCAGACATGACTGCAAAGCTGTCCACTGGACCCAATCAAATCAAGATATTTGCAACTAGCAAGGAAGCGCTTCGCCCAGATATCTCGTCAAGCACAATTCTTGCCGCTCCAGGAGCGGGACCAATTAGCAGCAATCAGAGTACAGATAACAATAATCAGACGGACAATGATCAAACTGCTGCTAATAGTAATGCTCAGTAGGACAATAACGGCCTTCATGAATATTCTTAATTCGTTTTATTATTTACCAATCCACAGCTTGCCAACTATGGTAGAGAGGAGCAGCAGCCATGGATACAAACTATTTTATTAAACCAGGACTACTCCTTCTACATTCAATCTTTTTGAAGAACCTTGCTTCATTGATTTGAGCATCTTGCAGGGTGTATTGACGAGAGACTAGCGCAGCAGCTTTGAACTTGCGCTTCATCGTAGGTTTTTACGGACGTTTCATACATAAGTACTATATACAGCTGAGCCAGGTTAGGAACAGTTGTTCGTTATTTTCAAATACCAACCGCTCTTGAGCCTCTGATAATAACCGTTTTGGTCTCTGTTATATCATTGGGTAATGTTTTGACAAGGCCGATATCGCAAGCGTACCAGGACATCGTTATGACATAGATATATAATACCAGCAGGAGGAACTGCTAGAAAATATAACCCGAAGCTGGTGATTTAGTATAGTTGGGAGACTTTGGCCGCTTTCTTGTAAAACGCTCGTTAAACATGGTCATAGTGCTCTTTTCCACCTTGATTCTGACAATGGCCCTCCTAGGTTCTACCATGGATAAGATACTGCTTGATGCAACAAAATCCTCAGTCGTTGAAGAAGCAAACCGAAGCAATATCAAATTCCAAAATATCCAAGAGCGCCAGAATTACGTGGATCAAAAGGTTGAGCTCCAAATCAAGGCAATAGGTCTTGATGAGCCATGGTATTCTCCAAAACGATTTACAAACACCGTCCTGAAAGTGATGGTGCTCGACCTTGGGAAGTCCAACTACCTTACCAGTGAGAGCGGGTCAGCAAATGTCCGGGACATCATCTTGGAAAAGTTGCCAAAGACAATACTGCTTTTTACTACCTCAACTCTAATCATTACTGTCGTCGGTCTTTACCTTGGCGCCTTTGCGGCTAATCGCGCAGGCTCAATATGGGACAAGATAAACTCTGCCTTTGCAGTGTTTAGCAGCAGCTTCCCCACTTGGTGGGTGGGGATGCTCATGATATTTGCTTTTGCCTTCATATATCATATTTTTCCTGCGAGGGCCACTCCTCTGACTTCACCATCCGATCCCTCATATACAGTAGACCTTCTTTACCACATGGTTTTGCCTCTTATGACAATTGTGCTGGTTGGCTTTGGCTCGTGGGCTTTTATTGTACGCTATTTCGTGGTTGGAATCCTAGGGGAGGACTACATTATGGCCAAGAGGGCAGCCGGTGTACCTCAAAGGCGGATCCTCTATTCACACGCTCTGAAAAATGCTGCACCGCCGATCATTACTGTAGTAGCCTTGAGCCTTGCTAGCTCTTTTGGCGGTGCCATTACAGTAGAAGCAGTCTTTGGCTGGCCGGGTATAGGAAGCTTGTATTACCAGGCAATAGGCTTCTTCGATATCCCTGTTATAATTGGATTGACCTATGTATCGACGCTCGTTTTCATCGTCACTGTATTTCTCACGGATATAGTCTACGCGTACTTTGATCCGAGGGTGAAGGTAGGATGACCGGTCCTTTAGAAGTTCTTTCTCCATTTGACATTTTCAAAGGATTTAGACGATCAAGGGGCGGCCTTGCAGGTGTTGCAATACTATTTGGGCTTATCTTGATGACAATTTATGCAGTAGCAGCTATTCCTCTTACATCATTCACACAGTGGAATAACCCGAACTTTTGGATTGACCATCCCAAGTCGGCTATGCCTGTATGGATGAATTTGCTAGGACCGAAAGTGCCGGAGCATCTGATCATGACCGCCAAGGACGCCGATAAATCCACTCTCCTGCAAGATGGTGTGCGCACCGAGAGCCATTCTTACACGTTCGATTTTAATTATGATTCTTATCCAACTGATTTTATGATCCTGTACTCTGCCAGATATGGCACCACTCAGCCGGCGCTACAGATCGACGTACTTAGACCAGATGGTAATGAATTCCAGATTTATTTTGCGTCGCTTCCTTCCTCTCAAAATGAGAGCAACCAGTTCTCTTCTAGGATCTTTTCTACGGACAGACTTATCTCAGATAGCCTGGCGGGATATAAGAATCTCTTTGGATATGCAGTAGATGCTAATAGGCCAGAAGTTATGATATTTTCTCAGACTGATGAAAACAAAGTGCTAAAAGGCACCTATGTCATCCGCAATACTTTCTATATGTTTGACTCAAGCGATTCTATTGTGGATTCGGGCATCATATTAGGGGGTAAAGCCTACGGAATTATGGGCACAGATGACTTGCGACACGACTTGGCAATTGGCATCCTGTGGGGTGCACCAGTTGCGCTTTTTATCGGCCTCACCGTGTCAGTAGCTGCAGTGCTTATTGGCCTGCTATATGGTATTATCGCAGGATACAAGGGAAGCCGTACCGACGAGGGTCTTATGCGCATAAACGATGTATTTTATTCACTTCCCACTCTTCCCCTGCTGGTGATTCTGTCATTGACGGTAGGCCGCAGCATATTTTTGATAACCGG
>JBJMEE010000019.1:0-5045 GCA_045809585.1 Nitrososphaera sp.
ATCTATTTGGCAGCGCTATTCAGATTTTAAACATTGCTCTGTTATGCTCACCAGTTCAATTGGTCGTCCTTTTATACAAAAAACACACATGTGCACTCAAATTTTCTTGATGATTTGGGCTATTCTACTATCATCTGATAGTTCTCCACTGCTGCACTTCTAACCGTGGCTATTACTGCTTTGCAGCCACCTGGCTGGGCTAGCATGGAAAAGGAAAAAGAATATCTTACGCTAAAAGATCTGATTGCAAGTGAGACGCCTATAACCACATTCTCCAGACCAATTCAATTTGTGTAATGTAGATATTCTGCCCTGCCAAAGCACATACCTTGCATTTCACCACCGAGCTTTTTTTTGACCATATTGAAGATCCGCTGATTGCAAAGAATTTTTTCAGAACGGATCGACAATTATTTATTTCCTGACCCTTAAAGAGAAAATACCAATCAACAATTTTGTGATCTCTATTCTCCCTTAACCATATTGCTTGCAAGCAATCATGCAGCCAATGGAGCTGTCACAATTCCAATTACTTCAGATATTGTGCATGAAATTGTTCAACCAGATTATCAAGATAAAGGTATCATTTGAGATATAGAGATATGTGACACTACTTCGATTAGCTTTCCAAGAAAGCCTGATGTACTCGTGACAAGAATATTATCGTACTAGATGATAGGTGGGGAGAGCGGTGTTGTCGGCTAGGAGTAATTGCGCCAGGTGTGGTTGCACTTTGTGCATCGATAAAATTGGGTGGTCGCCTCGTCAGCAGACCTTGTCTGGAGCATCCACCAAAATGCGGTCCCATTCTTGCATTGTGGGCAGTCAATACTGGTGGTTGGAAGAGCCTCCATACTGTCCCCTTCCATGACCTTGAGAGAGACATCCTGAGTGGCCTTGATGTTCGACTCTTTCCTGGCATCTTCCTCGATCTTTTTAGTCTTAAAGCCGCATTTTGTACAGGCCATCTCCTCCTCTTCCCCCGGAACAGGCCTCAAGCGTGTCTCGCACTTTGGACAAAAACGCAAATGACGCGAACCTCTCTCTACTTTTTGATGGCAGATTTAATTATGCTGAGAAGCTCTTTGGAGTATTCCTGTGCAGAGGAGGATGCATCCTGTATGACTTCCATTGGGTCTTTTCTCTTTGTCGCCATTCTCAGCTGGTAGTCCTGTGTGAGCGGGTGCTTTTGGATAACGCCGGCAAAGTCAATGCTCTTTTCTTTTAGCAATTCATGTTGGATGACATATAAAATAGAGATATCTTCTTCACGTATTTTTAGCTCAATTTCATTATCCTTGAAATCCGTAATCTCCACAAACATATGCGTTATACAGACAACAACAACTACTTATTGAAGATATAAATGATACTTTTCTGCCAAATGGCAGACAGTTTTATTGACAGTGTTATCCTTGCAAATTCACAGCAAAGCGTCAGGCCTGACCAGCCACTTACACTTAGTCTGAGCTTCAAAATAGAAGGATCCATAAGGGACGCCTTTTCGCAGAAAAATTGGGAACGAGCTTACAACAAGCATGACACGGGCTTTCTTATGAAGATTGAAATTGATCTTAAATCCGGCCGAAGAAGAATCGAGCCGATCAAGCTTGTGAGGAAGGCCGCTCTGTTCTGGACACGCAACCCCAAGATACCCTACAGGATATGGGTTTCAATAGTAAAGGATGACACGACGTTCTACCCACTAACTGAGGAAGAGGCAAAATCTCTGTTGTTTGATGTCAATAAGGTTATTGAACTGAGGGGAAGCGATCTCAATTCGGGTACCCACAAGCTCTATACCGATATTCGGGTATCATGGGGGAAGCATGTATACACACAGCCCAATGAAATTAAGGGCAGGTCAAATGACATAGAATTGGTTCGGGTCTCGGCTCCGTGATAGCACGAGATATGTGTGTTAGTAGTGATGGCGACATTTAACGATGGTTTATAAGATTAAAACGCACTAATATCCTCATAGTGCAGACGAGTTTACCTGGCAAAGATGCCGAGCTATACACAAAATTGCCAAACGGCAGGATCAAGTGCACCGCATGTGCAAGGCTGTGCGAGATACCTGAAGGAAAGATCGGCCTCTGTGGCATCCGCGGTGTTGTAAATGACAAGTTGCGACTATTTGTCTACGGCAGAGTGATTGCCGGCCAGATAGACCCAATAGAGAAAAAGCCAGTCACCCATTACAGACCTGGCACTGACATATATTCAATTTCTACCACAGGTTGTAACTGGCTTTGTCAATATTGCCAGAATTACGATATTTCCCAGAGGCGCAAGGTGGAGGGTACCGAAACAACGCCGGAGCAGGTCGTAGAAAATGCTGCCTACTATGGCGCTCATGGCATTGCCTACACCTACAATGAGCCTTCAATTTTCATAGAGTTTGCGAAGGACTGCGGTATAGAAGCTCACAAGCAGGGAATATTTAACATCTTTGTGTCAAATGGCTATGATACTCCTGAATCCGTCGGTATGATGAGCCAATTCCTTGATTGCATCACAGTAGACTTTAAGGGAAGTGGCAAGCAAGAGTTTGTCCGACGCTACATTGGAATACCGAGCGCTGACCCGATCTTTCAAACACTCAAAGAAATCCGAGACAAGACAAAGATCCATGTCGAGATTACAGACCTTATAGTACCTCAGGTAGGCGATGACTTAGGAGCAGCAAGAAATCTTTGCAGATTTGTGCATGATGAGCTTGGCCCTGATACTCCGATACATTTTCTGCGGTTTCACCCTGACTACAAAATGATGGATTTTGACAGCACACCTGTTGAAACACTTGAAAAACACTATGAAGTTGCAAAGGAGGAGGGCTTGACCTACGCATACCTTGGTAACGTTCCAGGTCACCCATTAGAAGATACATACTGCCCAGAATGCAAAGGTGTAGTCATAGGGCGCTACGGATTTAGCATCGACGCATGGAACCTTGACGCTAACAACTGTTGCAAGAACTGTGGCCACCCGATACCGATTATCGGCAAGCTTCACAAAGTGAGAAAGAAGAACCACTTTCAGTTTATTCATTAGATTAAACGAAGGAATGATTCGTTTATCTAGTGCTTCAGACAATGATACCTTATAACTACAAATGTCGATTGCTTGGGAAGAAAATAATACTATAACAACTATAGAAACACAGGAATTCTCTATAGACCCAATCATCAACCGAAAGATAAAGACAGCCGTAAACGGGCTTCAAAAAAGCATACAGAACTACTTTTTGGAGTTTCCAACTGAGAGGGATAAAGAGTTGGTGGCTGACTTTCTGATATCTTGTAGTCAGAAAGAAAATGTTGCCATCAAAACAAAACGTGTCTATCTTATCGCTTTGACATACCTCTCTAGATTTTTGGATAATAAAAGGTCATTTGAGGTAATTTCCGCAATTATGACTGGCAACGCATGAATCCGAATGTCAAGCCGGTCGTCACTAAGGGAGATCAAAAACTAATCATGCAGCTGCAAGATCCGCAGTACTATAGCGCCACTGGCGCTAGCTATACTCTGGTAATTACCAAATTGATCAAAAGAAGGTTTGAAAGGGTAACAAGATTTGAGGTTGAAGAATTTGTTAGGGAGAACAGCCAAGATGAGGAAATAATTTTCATTCAGCAACCGATTCCAGGCATTGCCCCATGTCGGGAAATATTTGAAGCATCTGCAGAAGAGTCGCAGATGCATCCCTGCATAGCATCCTTTAGTTATACTATATTCAATGGAAACGCTGATTTCTCTTATGCTGAATTCAGGAAACGAGCATATTTTTCTCATGCTAGGTTCAAGGAAGTGAACTTCTCTCTAGTTAAGTTTGAAGAAGAAGCAAATTTCTCCAATACTCAATTCAACGGAATACTTTATGGAAAACCCCATAATGGAAAACATGATTTTCATTCAAGTTTTTTTAAAGGACCAAGGGCAAGTTGCATTCAATGGAAATCTTTCTAACGTCTCGTTTGCAAATACGGACATAACAAGAGTACGATTTGGAGATGAAGTCCGTTGGAAAAAAGTAGAAAGGAATTCTAAAGACGAGAAATCAAAAGAAGCTGCCAATCGTAAAAAGAAGAAGTTAAATAAAATTAAGAATTTGTGGTATGGAGAAGAAAATGATTTTAAGATATACGATGAACGCATTCTAGAAGGCGGGGAGGAAGGGTATAAACCGCCCAGTTCACTTGAATCTATTATTACGGAATATCGCAACCTTCGGGAGAACTATGAGTATAATCTCAGATACAAAGAAGCAGGGCAATTTTTCATAAGAGAAATGGAATTAGGGAGGATTTACGAGCAGAAGCCGCCATCTGCAGCAGGAGATAATAAAATTAAGAAAAAACACCCCATTAAACGATGGTTGAGCTATGCAAACCTATACTATATCATTTCTAAATATGGAGAATCACCGAGGATACCTCTTGCGATTATTGTAAGTACATTTATTGTTGCTACAGGAATCTTCTTTGGGTTTGAGCAAAATCGGTCATGGGAGACTTTTACTGATTCCCTCAGTAGAACTCTAGAAGCGTTCTTTCCTTTTTTCAATTTGCAAGCTGATAGAGGTTTGGGAGATATGACATTAAGAGCAACCATGCTACCAATGGTTGGTTTGTTGTTCATTACTCTACGACGAAAACTAGAAAGAAGGTTTAGACATTAAGAAGGAGCCTCAGAAAATCCTTACGGTCTAGATTTGATGGATAAAAAGCCCAAGCCACCCATCATAGGACCAGGCAGAACAGCCAATGTAGTGTTGCAATTACGTCTTAATGGCAATGAGCACTCTATAAGCTAGCTGCAAGGGAAGATTAGAAGGATGAGTGAAAGGACAGGCTTTAAGAACCTGACCTCGATGTACCCAAACTAGCTCGCCAGCGCTAGCGCTCGCAACAACCTATCATTGAACTGAGACTTGCAACAGAAGCTTGAAAATCAGAAGACAGTTTCTGTTGCGACTTCTATGCTGGTTGGTCTACTTCACTCCCGCTATCATCCTAGGCACCACCTTCATCTCCTCC
>JBJMEE010000020.1:0-4245 GCA_045809585.1 Nitrososphaera sp.
AGATCTGCTCATCAATGTTTGACTCAATGCTGTGATGAACGTCGCATATAATGAGTGTATACCGCATGTAGTTGCAAAGACCCACGAATTTGGCAAGTGTGCTTGGGCTGTAGGCTTTGTTTGTAGAGAGATCCTTAGCAATATCGTCTATCATGCGCATGACCTCTCTAACGGATTCAAGCTTTGAGATGAGCTCTATATCTCCTCTTGTTCCCCTTACGTAGTTACTGACTGCGGCCTGTGTAATGCCAAGATCCTTGGCAACATCTTCTTCCTTGAGGGAATATTCCTCGATAAGCTTCTTTGCAAGAATAGCCCTCACCGCGGGAATAAGTGACTTTGCTTCGATCTCTGAAGGGAGCAGCATTTAGCGATGCACAATGAAATCTCTTTTTATTATTTAAAGGTTCTCAACAGATTCTATTATATTTGGCAGGAATAGAGATAAAAAAGATGAAAGCAGTCTTTATAAATGGCACCAGGGCGGTTTCTGTCGACGAAGTCAAGGTACCGGACCTGGCTAGCACTGGCGATGTTCTTGTCAAAATGCGCGCGTGCGGGCTGTGCGGGTCGGATCTGGAAAAGATCTATGGCGAATATGGTATGACCTCTGGCAGGCTTGGTCACGAGCCTGCCGGCGAGGTCGTAGCAACCGGCAAATCTGTGAAAGGCTTTGCGCGTGGAGACCGTGTTTTTATACATCACCATGTTGCATGCTACTCTTGTCATTACTGCCTACATGGTGACTATACAATGTGCCCTGCGTACCAGTCGAGCAACATCAACCCGTGCGGGCTAGCAGAGCATTTCTTAGTGCCAGAGTGGAACGTGTCAAGAGGTGGCCTGATAAAACTGCCGGACAATATAGCATTTGATGAAGCATCACTTATTGAACCGCTTGCATGCTGCATAAAGGCATGGAGGAGGTGCAGCTTTCAAAAGGGAGACGATGTAGTGATACTTGGCGCGGGTCCAACTGGATTGATGCACGTACTCTTGGCTCTGGCATTTGGGGCTGGAAAGATATTTGTCATCGATATCAACGATTTTCGTTTGAACTTTGCCAAGAAATATGGAGTGCAGGTGTTCAACTCTATTTCTGATCATGACTTTGCAAACAATATCAAGTTAGAAACTGGTGGAAGGGGTGCGGATATTTGCATTGTTGCGACAGGGAATATGAAGGCTCTATTGCAGTCATTTGACCTCACTCGGAGAGGCGGTAAAATAATGCTCTTTGGCGTCCCATCCAAAGGCTCGCAGATCTCCTACGATATGAGTAAGATCTATTCAAGCGAGCACTCTCTCATCCCAAGCTATGCAGCGTCTGAAATTGAAACAAACCAAGCGCTGAAACTGATAGCAGAAGGTCGTGTCGATATAGGATCCCTTATTACTCATAGGTTTCACATCAGCGAGGCTGCAGAGGCTGTAAGATGTGCTCACGAGGCCAATAATGCCATGAAGGTGATCATAACCACAGACTAATGAAACTATATATAATAAAAATCACCTGTCTGAGCTGATCTACCATGAACTGGGGAATGCAAAACAGGCTAGCTAAGATAATTCATCCCGAAGACGGCCGTTGCCTTATGCTTGCAGTTGACCATGGCTATTTTCTTGGGCCGACGGAGCGTCTTGAGGTTCCAAGCAGAGCTATAAAGCCACTCTTACCCTATGCGGACTCGCTCATGCTCACCAGAGGCATCCTGAGGACATCAGTTGACCCCAATTGCTACATTCCAATAGTGCTCCGCGTTTCTGGCGCAACCAGTATCATTGGCGAAGACCTTTCAAAAGAAACAATTACGACTTCGATTGAAGAGGCGATCAGGCTCAATGCGTCATGCCTTGCCCTATCAATATTTGTAGGCAGTAAGTATGAACAGCAAACGCTTGCCAATCTAGCAAAGATGGTAGACGAAGGCGAAAAGTATGGGATACCCGTCCTTGCTGTGACTGCAGTCGGCAAGGATATGGGACGCGATGCACGTTACCTTGGACTTGCATGCAGAATTGCTGCAGAACTTGGTGCACATATAGCGAAGACGTACTATTGCGACAATTTTGAGGAAGTAGTAGAAGGGTGCCCTGTTCCTCTTATAATTGCAGGTGGCAAAAAACTCCCCGAGCCAGAGGCGCTGAAGCTTGCGCACGATGCAATAACACACGGTGCTGCAGGCGTGGACATGGGAAGAAACATCTGGCAGTCAGACTGGCCTGTAGCAATGATCAAGGCGGTGCAGGCAATAGTCCACAAGAACGCCGACGTTAAAAAAGCATATGGCATATTTTTAGAGGAAAAGGAGAAGGACATGTCAAACTGGAAGGAAGCGCAGAAGGTCGTTAGGACGACAGTCAACCACTCGGTACCTTTTGACTAGCCTGCAAGTTTAGATAAATGCTGGTGAACCATCTTCCACTGGCCCTTTTTGTCTTTTTGCAGTACGATCGTTACCCTAGACTTGCTCTTGACCGATGTACCACGAAAGCTGTAGTCGTCGATTATCATGCCAGTGACTTCAAGCAAAAAAGTAGCAAGTGCAACATCGCCCATTACCTCAGTGTTCAAATTTTCAATCTTAAAATCATAGTCAGAGAGGCTAGCAAAATGTAATTGTTCAAGCATGAGTGCCCTTTCAAAGTCACGCCTATCGTAGGGTGGCGCATCGCCAAATTTCGTAAAGCGCGAATCAAGAAATTCCTCTATATTTTGTATCTCCTTGCTCTGGGCAAGCTGAAAATATGTGTAAATAAAGTTTTTTACTTTAAGGGATTCTGTAGATGTCAATTATATTCATTAATAATAGGGAGTAGGAATTCTTATAGCTTTACGATTTCCGCAATCCACTGGATCCTGCTTATATTATAATAAAATAATAATTTAGAAATTTTCAAAATGAAATACTCTAATGGAGATTTTTAATTTGTTACGTTGCGCACCACAGCGCTCAAAATCGATTGATGATTATGGAGGATGATAATGCAAATAGTCTAGGAGGGAGAAATGAGCATAGCCTCCTTTTTCCAGGATTATGACAATATGACAGATTTACACACGCTAACTCAAATACCATTGGACTTTTCAGATTATCCAATTACTGACGGCAATCATTATGTATTCAAGAGTATAGAGAAAATCTGGCTGCAAGAGCAAACTCCAGAAGTTAAGTCAGATCAATCCTTGCTTGCACATGGCTTTAGACAACAATGTCGGTTCTGAAAAGAAAAGACATACTAGCGCAAAAAAGTACAGATAATGAGTAAGCTTGGAATCATACCCCTATGCTGCAGAACCAACCAGCGTTCGTATTAAGAGATATATTCAAATGCTGCACTTATTATTATAGAAAGTCTCCATTGTATAGTCTGTTTGCGCATTATATGCCTCTATGCGAAGCTCTAGTTCTTGATTATATGATCAGAGAGCATAGATATATGGAATCTATTTTACATCAGTTATATCTGCATGTGCATTATTAATATGATCTTGTAATTCCTCTTTATTGCGAGCTGTCAAGCCACAAACATTGCACGTCTGTTGCCTCGGTGTTAGGTCGAAGGGTTCTTTTCCACTTGTAAGGTCCAAGTATTGTTCATCAGGTCCTGCAGCCTTTATTTGGGTATGGTTGTTTTCCTTTTCTTGACCTGTATTTTTTCTCTCCGCCATATATGATGGTATCATCCAATATATCCTCTTACCATATCTTTATCTTTTACCTTTTTGTATCTTCCCTAAGTCTAAGGATCCACTGGCACAAAGGCTGTTTTTTTCACATTAACAGATGTTGGCAAGCTAAAGAATATCACAATTATTATCATCTCCAGGTGACGAATGATTTTTAACTAGCAGCACTATTCGAATCATTCTGCAGGGGATCACAATCTGCTAATAAGCATCTCATGTTTTACGCCTAATGCATCGGATGGAGAGGGGCAAGGACAGATTTACATCAAAATTTGACGTGATAGAACTTGTTGCGGAGTACCAGCTGACTTCTGCTGCAAACATGTAAAAAGCATGTTTGAAAAGTGGGTTTTGTGTTGGTCATCAGATTTAACAGATTAGCCCCAGTTTCACATTCACTTAGGGCATCATCAGTATTATACATAAAACTTTTGAGCCGTCTTTTCCAAAGCTCGTGGCTAATCTAAATGAGATAGCACCAGATACAAGATCATCTAGTGTCATTGGGAGTGGAATGCCAAACATACTGGTTACTCTTTCAAATTCGTTGGTTG
>JBJMEE010000021.1:0-2930 GCA_045809585.1 Nitrososphaera sp.
AGAAAGGATTTGAAGTTGCTAAATATCATACAGCGCGCGTTGTTGTAAGATGCCATATGGCAATAGCTGACAAACCTGCAACAAAAAGGGAAGAAAAGAAGCTAAGCTGGATTGATCTCATCAATGAATCAGTTCATACAAGCGATGATGTTGATATTGGAGACGTTGACGCAGTCAGTCGCGACTTTATTGTGGTTAAAAGAGGAATCGTTAATGTTCATTATTATTACGTTCCCATAGGAAAGGTTGAAGGCTGGGATGGCAGTGTCTTGTGGCTAAAGGTGCCAGAAGAGTATGTTAAAAGAAATTATGAGAGGGATGCATACCCTGACCCTACGCGATATTATGTAAAGGATTTTCCGGGATACGCTGCTATTTATCCTAAAGTGGAGGTAATCTTGCCAAAGTATTCAAGACCTGTATACACAACAAAGAATACAACTCCTGAAAACTTCCGTGTACACCTTTGCGAACTGTGCCGAACAGCATTTGATACAGAAGATGAGCTGAGCCAGCATGTAAGTACCAGTCATTAAAACTTCTCTGATGAAAAAATTTGACACTGGCATCGCCAATATTTTCTAGTAATGGGTCGATATCTTTATTTTTAAGCCTATGAGTCATAGTTTTCCATCTCTTTTTACCATCATCAGCCGGTTTCTTACCTTGTATGGTGTTTGAGAAAGCACGAAAACCATCCGCCTGCAAGCTTAGCCACCTGCTCTAGTTTGCCCGGTTCTTCAAATAGATGGGTTGCTCCTGGGATTATTGTAAGCTTTTTCTCATCATTTTTGAGCAGTCTTAGTTTGTCATATGCTTCTTGGTTCAATCCTATTACCGGCTCGTCATTACCTCCGACTAGAAGAAGAGTAGGCGCTCTAACCTGACCCAGATTCTCCCCTGCTAGATCAGGACGGCCACCTCGTGAAACTACTGCCTTGACAACATCTGCCCTTTTTGCAGCGGCTACGAGCGCAGCTGCGGCTCCTGTACTGGCTCCAAAGTAGGCAATACAGGGAATATCATTACTATTAGAAACATCAAACCGCCGCAGAAGCAGCCAGTCCGTTGCCATTACAAGCCTATCAGCCAGCAGTCCAATATCAAATCTAAGATGTCGGGTTTGGTCATCTATAAGTTCTTCATCCTCTGTAAGCAGGTCAAAAAGTAAAGTACCAAGACTGGCTTCCTGTAATACTTTAGCAACATATCTGTTCCTTGGGCTGTGGCGGCCGCTTCCACTTCCATGGGCAAATAATACTACTCCTTGTGCACCATCAGGGATATTCAAGTCGCCTGAAAGCGACATTGAACCGACGGGAATTTGGATAGGCTGTTCATTGCGATCTGGCAATTCTTCTTTCACCTCATTTTCCGATCTTTTCTTCGGGCAGAAAGCCTTCTATTCCATCCATGACCATCGAATGGTTGCTTCCCTTGCAGCAATTGCAACCAGCGTTTATACAGTCCACCGCCTGACTATGGTTACATGTCTTGCATGTGCATATGCTATCAAAAGGGATAGCATCGCTGCCACTGGTTGTCGCGTCCATCATCATTTTTCATTCTTCTTCATACAATTTAAAAATTTGATAGCCAAATTATTGTAATTGCAAAGAAGCTTATTAGCATGAACCGTTTGGTGTTTTATATATCATGTAATTTTAGCATCTTATAATGGCCATCTTTTTCATTTGTGTCACTTGAATCAAAAACACACTTCAAGCGATAGCAACACGATTAAAATATGCAGGACAGCAGTAGTTAACGGATATAACTGAGCCACTATCTTGGGCTACTTCAATGTATGCTAAATGGTCGTCATATCTGATGCAATAAACTAGACGAAGATGCGAGCCTGGTTTTCCCCCGCCCTTTGACCAATTAGGAGTTCCTGGAATCTATCGACCTTTACACGGTTTCTACTAGTATTCTTTATACTCCCAAGGGCTCGTAGTATCTGCGGCACAATAGACATCAATGGAGCTTATGGGTTAATAGCACAGATTGAATGGCCAGACAATAGTAGAGAGATTTCCAGAAGTCAGTGAGTGAAAGGTAAAAAGGGAAAAATAGAAAAATAGAATTCTGCTGCAGCAGCTGATCTTAGTGGGCTGCGGCATGCCTGCTAAACTCTTCATCTGTCCTAAATGTAGTATCGCATAACACACATCGGTAGATTAGCGGTTCTTCTGCCCTTCTTGGTGCTATGGAATATGTAGGAGCTTTATACCTTGGCGCTATCCTTGCAAATTCTTTCCACTGAGTACCAGTATATTCGTCCTCTTCGCCTTTTACATAATATGTCGATGGATCAGGTGTTGCATCCCTTTCATAGTTTGCCTTGACTGTTTCTTCAGAAATGCTCAGCCAGAGCACATTGCCGTCCCATCCTTGCACCCTACTTATTGGTATATAGTACCGATGGACATTTACAAATCCTCTCTTAACTACAATAAAATCTCTATTTACTGCCTCAACATCACCAATGTCCTGATCGTCACTTGTGTGCACAGATTCATCGATAATGTCGGTCCAGCCAGATACTTCTCTAAGGCTGGTGGTAGGATTTGTTACTTCATTAACCATAAGCACAGTGGTATAGCATCATATATTTAGTCATTATAATTCGAAATACTAGTCGTTGAGTCCCTCTCCTAACGCTTACTAGCTAAAAAACTTTTTAGCTAGCCAGAGGTCTATGAATTCTGAACCTTTTCAAAGAATCGATATCAGCATGAAGCCCCTTGGGATAATACACATTCCCTGCTATGTCTAGAAACACGCTGTCAACTATCCTAACGCAAGCCAGCTTAATACTTCTGAAGAAGACCCGAGAACCCTTGAAGTGTTCTAAGTTTGAGCATCAAATGTGGATAAAAAGCTATAAGCGACTGGCATCTTATTATTATCTGGCCCGAAATGGAACA
>JBJMEE010000022.1:0-9504 GCA_045809585.1 Nitrososphaera sp.
ATGGAAGTGAAATTCCTCTTTATATCTCCTGAAGCTCTAAGCGTTGATCTTGCATATGTCTTGCGTCAGGAAGGCAATGATGTTAAGTTCTATATTCAGAGTGTGACAGAAAGAGACGTCGGCGACGGCTTTGTAGACAAGGCAGATTCGTGGGAAGACCAGGCAGATTGGGCAGATGTTGTTGTTTTTGATGACATTGGATTTGGAAAAATCGCCGACAAACTACGAGCAGAAGGTAAGAAGGTAATGGGAGGAAGCTCATACACAGACAAGCTTGAAATCGAAAGAGAATTCGGCCAGCAGGAGCTTGGGAAGGCCGAAGTCTCAGTCCTCCCAAATTGGAATTTTTCAAATTTTGATGAGGCCATTCGATTTGTTCATGAAAACTGTGGCAGATATGTAATAAAGCCAAGCGGAAAAGCTCAGAGCGAAAAAGAGCTGCTCTTTGTCGGTCAAGAGACTGATGGCAACGACGTTATCAATGTCCTTGCGCATTACAAAAAGAACTGGTCAAATAAGATAAAGGCATTTCAGTTACAGCAGTACTCATCTGGTGTGGAGGTCGCCGTAGGCGGATTCTTTAATGGAAAAGAATTCATTCGGCCTGTGAACATCAACTTTGAGCACAAGCGATTATTTCCTGGTAACATTGGTCCCAGTACGGGGGAGATGGGTACTCTTATGCTATGGATACATAAAAGCAGGATCTTTGAACTTACGCTTGAAAAATTAAATCAAAACCTTGCCGCGTCAGGCTATATCGGCTATATTGATGTTAACTGCATAGCAAACGGGACCGGCATATATCCTCTAGAGTTTACGTCGCGCTTCGGATATCCTACGCTCTCTATCCAAATGGAAGGAGTTACCAGCAACTGGGGCAAGTTTCTATATTCTGTTTCATCGGGTGAAAAAGCGGAGTTAAAGACAAAAAGTGGATTCCAGGTCGGAGTTGTCATTGCAGTCCCTCCGTTTCCATTCAATGATGATAGAACGTTTAGAAAGTTTTCGGAAGAAGCTACTATACTTTTTAAAACACAGAACTTAGATGGCATCCACCTCGGTGAAGTGAAGAGAGAAGGCAATGATTGGCACATCGCAGGCAGATCAGGATATTCACTTGTCGTGACAGGTTCTGGAACTACTACTGCGGATGCAAGCAAGCAGGCGTACGAGAGAGTAGCTAACATCATGATACCGAATATGTTTTACAGGACGGACATTGGAAGCGGATGGATTCGAGACAGCGACCTGCTGCTTTCATATGGTTATTTACAGTAAACCACTGAGGTAGAGGGCCAAAGGAAGCTAAGGTCAACTACAAGACACAACAAAGGTATCTCGTGTGGAAGATCATGACATCAGAAACATCGGAGAAAGGGTGAATGGAGATACTTGCTCAATAGGGTCAGGTCATTTAGCCTAGAAAAGGATCTTCGTCACTCTTCTTTGTCTGAAAACCAATAAATAAAACGGACCTAAAGTTCGCCAACCTGAGATTCTACCTCAACTTTTTGTGGCTCTTATCAGAAACTCTCCAAGACTCAGCGGAGCGCCGCAACCTGTGCAGCGATTGCTCGACTGACTCAAGATCTCCTTTACAGAGCGCAGCACTTTCATCTTGTACACTATGGAACTGCATTTGTCGCATACAACGCTTACAAACATGCACCAATAATCCGCTTATAGTTTAATATGGGTACTCTGAACGAATCTTTACAAGATGTGTAGATAGTATTAGCTAGCTCGACAATCCTGTTAGCAATAAAGTGTAACAGTGTTGACTATAAACTCTTAATATTAGAGAAGGATTCTAACGCCAATTCTTTTAAAAAGCGCACGAGCGGGACGACAATGATTGGAGAGATCCTAAACTCACGTTCATTCACAATTTCTTAGTGTGCTCACTTCACTACCCCCTTAGACAGCCCAAGATAAAGCCCGCAGCAAAACTGCCTGTTAGTGGGACTCCAAAGTTCATCATCGTCGGCACTACTTGGCTGTCCATCACAGAGGAGGCATAGTTTGCGCTGCCTATAGAAAATTCTGAAATTGCCTTGTTTGATACAGTTGCAATCTTCTCCCAGTCGACGCTTACCAACCCCTTGTAATTTAAGTATGCCAAACTTGCTAAAAAAAGGCCCGCCAGACCAAGTATTATCTTTATGCCCTTTTTCACAGCATATCCAATCAAGAATCCTCCTATGCCGCCTGAAGAGACAGAAGTCAGCATGAAGCCAATATCAAATGCCAAGTCTGCTTCTTATTCGCGGAGCTATTGAAAAGATCGAGTGACAAATAGCCAAGACAACTATGTCTATCATACATGACACCGAGCTTATGCTAAAGATTGCTCTAGCAAGTCGAAGTAATAAAAAATAAAAATTTTACGGCGGTCTATTTGCCCAAGTCACAACTGCAAAAGTGCTTACTGCGGAGCCTACTACGCCGGCCAAAATAGATCCCAATATAACTTGGTTCACCACGATTTCAGGCAGCACGCTCCCTAGCCACGAGACAGCGCTTGGTACCATTAGATATCCTGCTGAACCTATGATGAAGCCAAATGCCCAGAAAATAAAGATTGCATGCGCTCTAGACAATCTCTACACCTCGGGAACTTGCTGCTCCTATGCGATTCATAGTTGTGTAAATTGCATAGCCTTATAACATTGGTGGTTAATTTTTATCGAGCGCTAGTAATTCGTTTGAGCGCCCCTATAGAAAAAGTGGTGTTGTGAAAGATTATTCTATAAGATGTATAAGTAGGCATCTAGTACAAATCATTATTTAGATCTAGGTTAAAATTATAAAACATTGACGCATAAGTTAGATATATGGTATTTCTACCAGGAAATGGTTTACATAATCTTTTCTAGAGATTCACTTAGAAGTATTCATAGTGGTACTAGCTTGCAACACCACCTAGACTGCAGTTTAGTAATCATAGGCGTCAGAAGTGTCGCATCGTGGAGCCGATAGGGATGGAAACAGGCGTCGCTTTATTTGGTAGTGGTGAGAACAATAGTGCCAAGCCGTCATGCCCTGAATGCAGCTCTTATCTCATTTTCGACGTATATCATGGTGAATACATATGTCAATCCTGCGGATATGTAGTACTCGAGAAGATGGATTATTGTGGACATGAGACTCATTCTAATGATTCTGACGAAAGACTTAGAAACTTGCGTGGCAGCGGCCAAACAAGCTCTTTGCTGATTAACTATGGGCTGCAGACAGAAATTAGTTTATCAGATAAAGACTACAATGGCAAACCAATCAATTTCGCCAATGCAGAACGCATCGCAAGCGTACGTAAGTTGCACGCTCGGCTAAAGGCGTCTTCAGAGGAAAGAAGGATTGCCAGGGTGCTATCAGTTATAGATAAAATATGTTCTAAATTGCTACTCCCTCGCTCGCTATCAGAGACGGCAGCCAAGATATACAGGAGCTATTCATCAAAAAACAATACCAAGGGCATGTCGGTCAATGGCAATGCCATCGCAGCAGTGTACCTCGGATGCAAACAGTCGTGCATAGCAAGAGGGCTGGAGGAGATCGTCGATTCTATCGATTTTTGCAGCAGCAAAAGGTCCTCTCTGAGGATAGCATTTCGATGTTATAAAAGAATGGCGATGTGCATGACAAACGCTGTAGAATCGCCTTTGATGAACCCCGCCAGCTCAACATTTGATCATGTTATACCTCTAGACAAATACATTGCGAAGATTTCAAACAGGGCAAGGATTGATTGGCGCATACAAAAACTAGCATTGGAGATTGCACGCCAGACTGAGGACAATATACTGCTGTCTGGTAAAGATCCCGTCGGAATTGCCTCAGCCTACTTGTATATATCGGCTTGTCTTTGCGGATACCACATGTACCTCACAGACATTGCCAATTTTTCACAGGTCACGGAGATCACCATCAGAACAAGATGCAAAGAAATTCTGTCTAGCTTCCATCTAGAAGTGCGAGTAAGAGCTGCTGGATGTAGTACTATTGCCTGTCGCACTAGATAAATTTTTTAGATTTTCTGAACCTTTCAATGACTCCCGCTGTCACCTTCAACAAAAATCCCCGAATTAGGCTTTCAATTGCCTATTTTCCATAATTAATTGAGAGACCATTGCTTTGAGGTTCACTCGCAAAGCAATATTTTTAGTGCTTGTAATAGCATTGCAAAAGCTTAAGTGAGCAGAGGTGTAGTGGGACAGGATGAATAGCTAAGCAAAACGGATGACTGGAAGACAAACATGAATATAGCTATTGCTACGGAAGATGACTTTGCAAAGTCCTGTAGATATTTCTTTAGATCACTATAGCGATTTCTGATCGTCACTTCTGTGACACCAGCTGCAACCGAAAGTTCCTTCTGTGTCTTAATTTCTCCTCCTTGGAGACAAGCAATATAAAGGACGGTGGCCGCAATGCCCATAGGGCCTTTGCCCGCGGATATTTGCATTGCGACAACTTCACGCATAATCTTTACTGCCAACCTTTTAGTCTTTTCGCTAAGGCCAACCTTATTTGCAATCCGTGTTATGCACCTGATGTGATCCACTGCAGGAATCTTGGGATCAAAGGTGTGTACAAGCAGCCTATAATCACGTGAAATCTTTTTTCGTGGGACATTGCTGGCAGATGATACTTCGTTTAGGGTTCTTGGAGTCTCTAATTCGCGACAGGCAAGGTATACTGAAGCAGCAAGGACGGAAGATACAGTCCTGCCTTTTATCAGGTTAATCCTAGCGGCCTTTCTGTAAAAATAGGCCGACTTTTCTACTATCGTGTCCGGCAGGCCCAAGCTTTCCTTCAAGTGTTCGAGGGCAGGCAGCGCCTGCTTCAAGCTCCTATCATTTGCTGTTTGTATTCTAAAATCCCAAATCCTTATTCTGTTAAAATTGATACCGCTCTCCTTTGAGTCTCTGCTGTTTCCTATTGTTGTGAGCAACCCTTTGTTATATCGAGCGAGAGAAGTTGCGCCGCCAACGCGGCATTTGCTATAAAAGTCGTCAACGCTAAAAGCTCGCCATTCTTGTATGGCTGAAGTTTCCAGCCTAGCGATTACGACGCCGCAACGGCTACAAATAACCTCGCCACATTCATGATCTGTCACCACAACCTCGTTTCTGCATGCGGAGCACATAAGTGGTCCTTGCATTAAGGTATTTCTTGTAGGAGGCCAGATACCTATAAACCCTTATCTCATGGCTAAAAACAGATATGTAATATACTCTGTTCACAAAAAAAAGCTCCTCCATTACCATTAATATTGTCCTATCGATGGTAGTTTGCCCCGGAAAGGGTGACCGTGTTGAAAATTAAACAGGATTTCTGTTTTTGAGGTTGACAATTATGACGACACCCTTCATTTTGGTGAGGCAGCATATGCCATGGATCTTTCGGAATTCGGCTCTGTAGTTTTCAAGATGACCCCTTATTACCTAAGCTAGTAGTTATCTAGACAACTGCAATTAATCACGAGCTGAGCGTTCATGGTCATATTTATTAACCGCATGTCAGAACTCGTCTTTCTTTTGACACGTTAAGGCCTGCGACGCAGTAGAAGGTCATTCCTAGAATATACTCAACCAGTCTCCCATTTTCTGACGTGTGGGTTTCGAGCAACCGACTCCCATCGTACTAGCATCAGTCCTCCCATGGTTCTACTAAAAAATTTTTACTATCTCAACACACTAATGGTGTAATCTTACAAACTCAAGTCAATTCAACGCTATAACTTAAATTCTACAGATCATAAATATCAATATGACGCTGAATGATTCGCTTGAGAATGACGCTAAAGCATTGAGGTTTAAAGACGTCGAGTTTATCCAGATAAGATATACTGATATGATTGGCAGGTTTTTAGCAAAGTATATCGTGAATGATGCAGAGGATGCGTCGGAGTATATACAGAATGGCATAGCCCTAGATGGCTCCTCTGTTACGGGTTTTACAAAGATAAACGAATCTGATCTTTTGCTTATTCCTGATAGATCGACCATGCGGCTAATGCCAATGCCCAATTACAAAATCGCTACCGTAATCGCAGACGTTTATGAGGGATTTGGTGACGGGAGGCTGATTAGAGACCCGCGCTATGTCTCCCAGGCGTTAGAGGAAGGACTGAGGGAAGAAGGACTGGTGTGTCAAACGGGTCCGGAGGTGGAGTGCTTTGTTTTTGAGGATATTCTCATCGGCAAAAATGGAGCCCTAGAAATCCAATCGTCAGAAAGGTCGGGAAAGTACCCCATCCGGAGAAAGCACGGTTATGACGCACCTCCATTTCAAGACTCCTTACTGGAGCTACGGTTCGAAGTTGCCCAGGTCCTGAAGAAGAACTACTCAATTAAGGTCACCAATCTTAACCACGAAGTTGCAAGCAGCGGCCAGATTGAGATTAACTTTATGCATAGCACACCGACAAAGGCAGCCGACAATGTACAGATATACAAGGACATTGTCCGAAGCGCGGCCAAAAAACATGGTAAAGTTGCAAATTTTATGCCCAAGCCAATCTATGATGACAGCAATCCAAGAAGTAGCGAAGGCGATAACGGTTCTGGTATGCATGTAAGCGTGAGCCTATGGTCAGGAGGAAGCAACATATTTTTTGACCCCGACGACCGCTACGCAGAGCTAAGCCAAATTGGGCGATACTTTATTGGAGGAGTGCTAAAGCATGCCTCCTCCCTGGCCGCCTTGGTCGCCCCAACCGTAAATTCATACCACCGCCTGGTTCCAGGCTTTGAAGCGCCGGTTTATGCTGCCTGGTCGAGGGGAAATAGGTCGGCCGTTTTGAGGGTACCAGTCAACGATAGGAACACTGGGAAATCAAAGCGAATCGAGTTTAGGGCTCCTGACCCCTCTGCTAACCCTTACCTTGCTTTTTCTGCTATAGTTACTGCTGGACTCGATGGCATCAGGGAAAAGATCGATCCGGGTGATCCAGTTAATGAAGACATTTACAAATTGTCCGATTCAGCACGTAGAGCCCTAGGAATAAAGACACTTCCGCGCACGCTGCAGGATTCAGTTGACGCTCTAAAAAGTGACCAAAGCTATCTCAAACCATACTTTTGCAATGAACTTATAGACACCTATATGGAGCTCAAATGCAAAGAGATAGCGTTTGCGACCGGTTCAAAAGAGCGCCAATTCATGCTTTACTACGACATCTAGCTTGCAGCCGCGTTTTTGCTGGCTTTAGAAGTATCGGATAGCTATAGTCTGAACCGATAGTCTTCCTTTTTTGGTATTGTATCAAAACTCCTGCTAGCTTCTAATATCGTTTTCTTGGGAACTCAAACCAGAACAGCTGGAGAGGGTTCACCGAAGATCGTCTGCTGAAGCTACGTCCATCGCCCATATTTCCTCGTAGATTGAAACGCATATATATATTAATTTGAAACTATGTCTCCTTTTACATTATAGTTATGCAAGGAGCAAGGTGCCAATCTGCGGATAGATGTAGGTAAAACTTCTTCTTCCACAATTTGAACTCTTATTCGAAAAGGTTAATGCCTGAAGATTATAGATAACTAGTAGGATTGCATAATCCAGTCAATACTGTCATTTCGTTCACTGTGCTTATTTCAATTGTTGGAGCTTCATTTTATTATGTTAATGCTACCGATGCAACAGAGCCATGGCTTGGGATAGAAGGCAGCAATGTCACGCCTGCTATTGCTCAAACACTTGGTCTGCAGGAACCTACGGGCTTTCTGATCTTTTCCGTCGAAGCAACAAGCCCAGCAGAGTCTGCTGGGCTGAAAGGAGGCGACAGGGTTGAAACTATTGACGGAAGGCCAGTCGTGCTTGGGGGAGACGTAATAATTGCTGTCGACGATATCCCAGTTCAGGATGCACAAGACATCGAGACGCAGCTGATGCACAAAACAATAGGAGATGTTGTTGAGTTTAGCGTAATCCGAGGAAATTCTACTCAAGACATTGAGGTTGAACTTGGCGGGAGGTGATTCATCTGACTGTAAAAAAAATTTTGAACATACATTGGTCCCGTTGTTTGATCATCTATATTTGGTGGTGGAGGAGGCTGCTAGAGATCATTTCCTTCAATGCATCGCAGTAACTCGGTCTAGGGCCGTTAAAAAATTCGTGGTGACTGACCGAGTCAGCTATAATTGAAGGTACGGACAAGAAAATCTGTAAAAGAGGTAGACCGCCCTCTTATTAGGTGGGTTTTTCAAAAGCCATAGAGCCATCCGATTCCGTGACTCTATTGGTCTTTTGACTTAAGCTAGCAAATCCCGCTCTCTTGAGAAATCCCCTAGGATGAGATCCCCTCTACGCTCTTTTCTATATCTCTCGATGTCGCCTTGTAGATGGCCTTATTCAGGCTATGTGCAAAGGGGAGCTCCGATGAAACCAAACGCAGACCGTGTAAGGCAGGATGCAGGGGGCTTGGCCTTTACCTGATTAAGTTGACAACAGCTGCTAAAAAAATCTTCTAAGGAAACCTGTTGTGGCGCCTCCCGAAAGCAGGTCTCCTGCTATGTAGAGTCCTATTGCACCTGCCATTGTCAGCACCCATACAATCTTGTTCCATCCAAAGATCTTCTGGCCGTCAAGCCCCATGAAAGGTATCATGTTAAAGAAGGCAATAAAGCCGTTGAACCTAGCCCCTACCAACAGAATGGGGCTTGCAGAATCCCCCATAGCAAGTATGAGGTATACGAACAGGAAGCCCGTACCCATTGCTAGGTTTGTGAGAGGTCCAATCAGTGAAACCCTGCCAGTGCGAGATACACTCAGATTGCCACTGATCATAACTGCCCCTGGCGCTATGAACTTAAAAGGAAAGAACGGCAGAGCCGAAATAGCCGTAACCACTGCCCCATAGAACAAAACACGGAATTCTGCCCAAGCCCGATAGAACTGGGCAAGAAATTTGTGTCCCAGCTCATGAACAACAAATGCACTGATAAAGATGGTGAGGAAATCCCATCTCAACTGGAACCTGTACAGCGACATCCCCACTGCTGCTACAAGAACCGTCGCTATCACCAGGTGTAGTATTTCGACTTTAGAGAAGCGGAGGTATATCGTATTATATAAGGAGGATCGAATGCGCACTTGAGGAGAAGCACCTCTTCCTTCTATACGCTCTAGAAATTCCTGATCCTTTCTAGGTTGCTCAAGATAATCCTGCAGAAAAAAGCAGTTATGGTTTGGGGGCAACCGATGAATAGAGCAAAAGGTCTCTTTGCAGTAGCGGCATGTGAACGGCATCGATTCTTCTGTGCCACACAACTCACAATGCATCTAGTGCATATCTCATACTCAATAACCACTATTAAACGAACGGGATTGTGAAGTCTTCGTTGATATCTGAACGTCTTCGATTTAGTAAATTGCAATTATATACTAAAGTCTGACGAGGTTCCAAAACTAAAACTTTTTTTAGAAAGCTTGTTAAATGTGTTCTATCAGAGAGGTTTGGGCAAAACATTGAATTATCGCCGGCTTATCTAT
>JBJMEE010000023.1:0-2716 GCA_045809585.1 Nitrososphaera sp.
CAAGTTTTGATCATTTTGTAAAATCTTTTCATAATATATTTTTCTTTGAGGCGTCCTCTCGATTTCTTTTTTGTATATATCTTAGGGCTTCATATGGATAAGCCAGGAGAGAATTAGCTCAAACGCAGGGGCCCATCCATTCAAACGAAGGAATAATGTTAGGCGTTAAGCAAAATTACCCCCATACGCTCTTGCAAATGAATAAACTGATGCATAACAAAATAATGGAGGAGGTCCGTAACGCATGTTAGAGCCTTGTACAAAAATCCTAGTGGCAAGAGGTAAAGATTCTGTAACGCTTATCTAAAGATATTAAGTAGTTTGAGGTTGGAACGTTATAGGAATGATTGATCGAGCAGCTCATAGAAATAGAATCTAACTCCCAGGTGATCTTACATTTGTGCATGCTTGTAAATGTACAATCGTTTAGCATATCTTGCTCTATCAAATGATGCAGTCTTCTTTCCATATTGACTAAATTTCCCAATTGGTCCTTAATGAAGAGAAAGAGCATAAGCTTGATACCAATCTTTTAGCCATTATCATAAAATAGCATGCTAATATGATTGATACTGTCATGAAGTATAGAAGTCGAACAGATATCATAGTTAACATACTCGAAGCTGTGAGGCTTGGAGACACAAAGAATAAAATCATGTATTCATCCTTTTTAACCTCTCATCAGCTGAGAACTTACCTCAAACTTGTGATTAGCCATGGTCTACTTGAGTACGATTCTACTAAAGGACGATATAGGACTACGGAGAGAGGTTTGAGGCTCTTGGATTTGTACGACAATGTAAGCAGGTTGGAATTACCTAGGGTTACAAATAACACTCCAACCCAAAAGTAGGAAAAAAAGGTATTATGCTTCACACCGAGAAAAAAAGAGAGATGCAATATCTGCCAAGATATGGAGTGTATGCCATAGAAACTCCATGCTTTATGCGGTAAAATAATTATTATGACAATTATAGCTTGCCTGCATTGATTACTACCTGACGGTTCTGCTTAAGAACTATATTTCTAAGTCATGGGATGTCGAGGTTAAAGTATAGCGAGAAAGAGTTTAGATGACCTTTTGTACCCTTCAACTCCACAATGGAGTCACGAGTTAATGGCCCACATCTATCTAATGACAGCTAATGAAGTCTGAAAACTTACTGGCCATTTATGATGGACTTCAGGTTGTTAAGTGCGAAGTAAATATTGTAGGGTCTACACACCAAAGTTGGAGTACCATTCCCCTAGTCAAATATAAAACCAAATATTTTACCGTCAACTTCTTGCGGGTCATCGTTTATCAGCTGATCACCACAGGTCCGAGATCTCCACGTCAAGATAAAACGCTCATATCTCCTAGTGATATTGAGTCAACATCAATAAGGCTATCACGATGAGCCCTGCAGCAATTAGGGAAGATTTTATTATCTTGCTGTTGGTTAAACTAGTGTCATTATATTCCCGTTTCACAATAGGTGTCTGCCCCTCTATTAAATTTGGACAACAGATGATAAAAGACTCTACAAAGCAGATTAGAGCTCTTGGTATCATAATAAAATAATAAAGTCACTCTTTTAATTCATCCATACGATTTATATCTCAGCTAAAAGGCCCAGAGCAGGGAGCTTTGAGCTTGGATCCATCATTTGAGAAGCCAACAGGGCTACCCAATTAGAATCAGAGAAATACGATATTATCTAATAGTAGCGGTTACACTTACATGCAAACAGATAACGTGCGTAATGAGGAACCCGGGGGGGTTGCGGTGGTTACTGGCTCTAGCAAGGGAATAGGTAAGGCCATTGCTATGGAATTTGCCAAAGAAGGATATAAAACAGTACTGAATGCAAGGGATGAGAAGGAACTATCCGAAGCGGTAAACGATGTAAAGAAAGCCGTAGGGACCGCTGAAGAACGGATAACTTACTTTGCAGGCGACATATCTGAGGAAAATACTTGTTCATCTTTGATAGAACACACAATCAAGATGTTCGGCAGAATCGATGTACTTGTCAATAATGCAGGTATTGGAGGCGTACAGAAAAGTGTACAAGAGCTTACATCTGATGAATGGGATTACGTTATCGATGTCAACCTCAAGGGGGCATTCTTCTGTACCCGAGAGGCAATAAAGAGAATGACTCAAGATGGCAAGAATAGCAGGAAGACATATTCAATTATTAATATCTCCTCAGTGCATGAATCCATTCCACAACCTCAGTCGGCACACTACGCTGCCTCAAAAGGAGGCATGGAAATGCTAACAAAGACTGTTGCTGTCGAGCTGGCAGATAAAGGAATCAGGGTCAATGGCATTGCTCCTGGGGCAATAGCTACGGATATGAATAAAGACATACTTGAAGATGAACAAAAAAAGAAAGAGGAGGAGAAGAGGATTCCTATGCACAGAATTGGTCAACCAGAAGAAATAGCCAAGGTTGCAGTATTTTTGGCCTCAGATGCTGCCAGCTACATGACGGGAACAACCGTCTACGTGGACGGCGGTCTGACATTGTCATCCTAAGCATTATAGGTCGCTAAAATGTTCACTAAGTCCTAGGTATGTCGGACAAACAGCAATTCTCACCTTCGCAGGCTTTGCGCACGGAACAAGAAGAAAGAGAAGAAGGAGAAGGAGAAGGAGAAGATGTTGCCCAGCAGAAACACTTCGAAAGGCGGCCTGCAGATCATAAGAAGCGTGCCCACCTTAAAG
>JBJMEE010000024.1:0-5733 GCA_045809585.1 Nitrososphaera sp.
ACTCTTTTCTTACCCGCAGCGTGGGCGGTGACACAAGATGTACCTCGACTTTATAATTGACAAGACCATAGAGCAAAGAATATACAGTTCTTCCATATTTTAAATCGCCCACTATAGCCACGGACAGGCCATCGATCTTACCCTTCTCCTTCAATATGGTATATAAGTCAAGCAGGGCCTGCGTCGGATGCTCTTCGCTTCCACTCCCAGCGTTTATGATAGGGTTTTGTGACAGCTCGGCTGCAAATCTACTAGAGCCATCCAAAGGGTGACGGAGCACAATGACATCCGAATATAGATCGATAACTCGTATTGTATCAGCAAGGCTCTCACCCTTTTCTACAGAAGATGACTTCAAGTCAGAGATGCCGATCGAGCTTCCTCCAAGCGATGCCATTGCGGCTTCAAAGCTCATCCTCGTTCTGGTGGAAGGCTCATAGAAGATGTAGCCAAGCGTCCTTCCCTTACCAAGCTCACCTCGCTGGCTATGCTTAAGGCGGCTTATACTATCGGTGGCGTCAAACACAAACTCCAAGTCATCCTTGGCAAAATCTTTTATCGAAACAATGTCTCTGTTATAAAAGGGATTAGACATGGCTACTACTTATTACCACAAGCATAGACTATAATAAACAGTATGAGCTTGAAACTTTCCTGATTTTTACACTGAAGGATTGCTATCTTTCTTTTTTTGATCTAATCCATCCAGTTTATAGTGTAGATAGAATGTCTATTAACGATAGTTGACAGATTACCTAAACGGTGTCTAGATGGTCACTACAATAAAAGAAGTTGAAAAATTATGATGGATCGAAAGCTTTGAAGGCAGTTTTTGATGTGACAAGGATGATCTCAAAGGTTTCATGAGAGAGAAACTGATCAATCGCCAGCGCTAGGTTCATATCCTTTATTTTGCGAGTTTTCTATAGACAAGATTGGCGATATATCGCTATACAGCATACAAGAGCCCCAATATCGGCATATTTGTCAAGACAAATGACAGTATCATCTTAGTACCATACGGTTTTGCCGAGACAAAGACAGAAAAGCTTGCCGACTACCTGCAGGTAAGCGAAGTGTATGCTTCCATCGCAGGCACTCGACTACTTGGCCCTATGGCAGTCATGAACAATAATGGTATGCTGTTGCCTCCGATAGCATCTGACGAGGAAGTCCACAAGCTGAAGCAGTCAAGTAAGCTCAATGTCGAGCGGGTGAATAGCAAGTTTACTGCCATAGGCAACCTGATTGTAACAAATGATAATGGCGCAATAGTATCGCCACTCTTTAAGGGAGATACTGACCGTCAGGTGCAGGATGTACTCGGTGTCCCAACCAGCTCTATGACTGTAGGAGGCTTTGTTCAGACAGGGTCAATGATCGTCGCTACTAATGGTGGTGCAGGCGTCCACCCCAAGGCCACAGAGGACGAGGTAAAGGAAATTTCAGAAATATTGCAAGTGCCGGCCGAGCCGGTAACAGTGAATGGAGGCGTACCTTTTCTGTCATCAGGTATCGTAGCAAACATAAAGTCAGTCGTTGTAGGCAACCTTACAAGCGGTCCTGAGCTTATTATGCTGAGCAGGATCTTCAAAGCATGATCGTGGAAATCCTCTGCGTAGGAACCGAGCTTCTATCGGGCATCACACACAACACCAACGCAGACTGGCTTTGCGGCGCGATTACAAATGTCGGGGGCGTTGTAAGAAGAGTGACGGTTGTACGCGATCATCTTAGCGAGATTTCGTCTGCAGCAAGAGAATCGCTTGCAAGAGAGCCCACTATCATGATAACAACAGGGGGTCTAGGTGCGACCTATGACGATATGACACTCGAAGGCATAGCAGCAGCACTTGGCAAAAAAGTTGCGATAGACGACATGGCCATCGAAATGCTCAAGAAAAGCTATGCAATACACAAGCTTCACCAAGAGCTGACTGACTCGCAGCTAAAGATGGCCACTATACCAGAGCGTTCGATCCCAATCCAGAATCCTGTAGGGACCGCGCCTGCAATCATGGATCAGGCCGGCGGTATAACGATCTTTTGTCTGCCCGGCGTACCCTCGGAGATGAAAGCAATATTTGAGGAGCAGATCCTGCCAAGGATAAAGAAGCAAGTAGGCAAGTTTGTTGCAGAGGAGCTCAACTATAATACAAGAGGCATCACTGAGGCTATGATCGCTCCAGTGTTGAAAGAAATAGTCAAATCACATCCCAAGAACATGATCTATCTTAAGACGCATCCACGCGGCTACTACAGGAAAAAGACACCGCAGATAAAGATACAGATGATATCACGGGGGGACGATGAAAAAGAAGTGAAAGAGAGACTTGCTGCGATATCAAAAGTTATTGAAAAAGAAATTGTAAAACTAGGCGGCACAATATGCTGATATTTTTGATCTTGGGGACAGTGGGAGGAGCCACTAGCGCGTTATATCTTGTCTACAACTACCATCCACTACTGCTAAACGGTATGGTACATGGAGGAATTTTTATTTCATTGCTTGTCCCCATGTATTTTGTCAAGAAATTGAATGTACATAATACTGGCTTATACCTAGCCGGCGCACTGCCTGTGCATCTTACAATACATTTTATGATAATAGGGGACCTTGCTCAGTTGATGAGTGTGAGCCACTTCTTGCTGAATTTTCTGTCCTTGCCGTGAACTGCCGCATCGAACAGTAACCTTAGTTGCTTTGTCCTCTTACCTGTCCGGCCATCCCCTATCATTCGGTTATCAATCTCAGCTACGGGTTTGATCTCTGCGGCCGTGCCAGTTAGAAATACCTCGCTAGCAGTATAGAGCTCATCTCGGGAAATGTTGCGTACCTCGCAGTTGATGCCATTTTCTTTGGCGATTGCCAGTATGCTGTTTCTTGTGACACCTTCGAGTGCACCAGAGGCAGTAGATGGAGTAGCAAGAATGTTGTCTTTTACTACGAATATATTCTCGGCGCTTGCCTCGACTACCGTCCCGGCGGAGTTTAGCATTATCGCCTCGTCAAAGCCGGCCTTGATAGCTTCTACCCTTGCAAGTACAGAATTGGCATAGTTGGCAGTTGCCTTGGCGTGCATGGGCATTGCCCTAGGGTCAAGCCTTATCCAGGACGACACCATCATCCGCACGCCCTTGTTTGCCCCATCGCTCCTTTTCAGGTACTCATCCCACTTCCAGACCGCTATGGCGACAGACACTTTGTTTGGCAGAGGATTGACTCCCATCTTACCATAGCCATAGTATGCAATCGGCCGTATGTAACACTCTTCCATGCCATTTGCCTTGACAGTTTCAATCACTGCTCTTTCCAGCTGCTGCTTGGTGTATCCAAGCTCCATAAAGTAAATCCTAGCACTGTCTATCAGTCGCTGTATATGATCACTTAATCGGAATATGGCACTGCCCTTCACCGTCTTGTAGCAGCGTACACCTTCAAAGACGCCTGTTGCATAGTGCAGTCCGTGCGTTAATACGTGAATCCTGGCATCGTCCCAATCGACAAGAGATCCGTTGAGCCATATTTTCCCTTGTGTCATTTCAATCCATGGATCTTCGTACGTGTAGAATGTATCGCCCTCACTGCATCTGCAACGCTTGTCCCCTTGTCCTCGACCACTATCAGGATCCTTGAAGTTTCCTCCTGTGCGTCAAGGTTGAGGATGTTGAGGTCATGCTCACTTACTGTGCTGCTGGCAGTTGATGCAATCTTGGGCACGCGCCACATCTCATCACCAATAAGCGTAACCACTCCTCTACCATAGACTATTTCCGTCTGCGGATAGTAGGCGCGGATGTACCTTTCATGCCTTCTGACATAGTCTGCGTCAAGGAACAGCAGACGAGTCATCTCAGTATCATCGATTACATAGGGCGACAATTTCACGAAATCGTGGTACTGCCTGTCAAGTTGGAGCGATGCCACAAGATGTGATGATGCCGTGCTCTCCATCCTCACCATTGCGCAGTTTCTCTTGCCGGTCACTATTTTTATCGGATTAGCATGCTCTAAAACCGGCGGATTCTTCTTGATCAAGGTGACATTGCCGTCTGGCTTGACCATCTCTGTAATAACAATAGGAATGTCAAGGTTATTGTCGTCTATTTCTTTTATTGCAATTGGGTCGAGGATTTTCATACCAAACATACCTGCAAGCTTAGCCTCATTGTAGGATAGACATTGTATGTATTCTAATTCTTCTTTCACGATCCTCGGATCTGCGCTTAAGACTGAGCTATCCTTTTCAAAGTCGATCTTGACATCATAACGGTCATGGAGTAGAATTGCAATATCCACAGCAGTCCTGTCTGAGCCCCCACGCTCATATGTCGTTTCAAGCCCATCTACAGTCTTGCCGATAAAGCCTCCCATGGACACGACATCGCTATGATCTATAAGATCGATAAGATGGTCGGCATGGTGTTTTGATTCTTGTACCATAAAGTTGGCGGCTTCAAAGTTGTCATCGGTGATTATCGGCCACTTTTCGATTAACACATGTGACGACTTAAGGCCAATGCTCTGCATCACATAGTCCATCAAGTAGGACATTGCCACTTCACCGCTGTATGCAAGCGTTCTTGATCTTATCACATCAACAAAGCGTCGATTCTCTGCCGCCTGCTTGAGCGAAATTATTACCTGCCTATAGAACTTATCAAGAGTATCAAGAAATTCACGGCGGCCAGCCTTGTCCAAGTACTTGGAGGATATCCTCTCGTAAGTCTCTCTTAGCACCTCAATTTCTACGGGGGTGGAAGAAGCATAACTTCTGCCTACATAAATTGCCAAATCGGTCATCGAGATAATTTTACCATTATATTCAATGAGAGGCGCTGAGAAAACAGTGACTACCTTAGATTCTTGCTGCAGTTGTTTTATCCTGTCAACAATCTGTGGGATCATGGCTCCCTCTAGCCCAAGGGCGCTGCCGCCAAATTTTGTAACTGTTATAGGAGTCATTTGCTCAGATCTCTGGGGCTAGTTGCAAGTAATTCCATATATTAAAGATGGGAAAAATAGGAGAAAGATATTTCCTATGTCATTGGTAATGATCATCAAAAAGTATAGACTAGCGGTCTTACAATCTGAATTGTAGTTTGTTATAAATCTCTCCTCAGAAGTCGAAATAATTGCTGAGGGTATTGTAACTTACCGCCCATTATGTCCATATAGATGATTCAAAGCCTGCCAGTAGTCTGCACGAATGCGGGGTTGCAGACATACGCAACGTGTGTTACCTGTTTTATCCGCCTCGACTTGAGCTCGATGTACAATTGCTTGTCTGTCATTAGTGAGACACTTTTATCCTCAAAAAAGTATGCGGGTCATTTGTTGTTCACAAGACCCAAGTATTATCATTTATGAGCACATAGCAATTGGTAAAAAGCATTATTATTATTAATATCTATGCGCACTGACTTATACATGACAACGGAAACAATGACGTGCACGTGTAGTGACTGTTCACACGAGCTGCGCACAGACTGCCTGAACATGCAATGCTCCTGCTGCGTTAGACAAGATGCGGAGGATATGCTGACGCACACTGGAGGAAAACTCTAGGTTCTGCAGTACTGCGTCCAGCTGACTTTTCTTCTTGCAGGTGGCTCTTCAGCCGGCTTTTTCATGATAAAGAGATATTTGTAGCCCTGCAGGTAGAAGTTGAAGCGGAGTGCGCGGTTGTGTCATATTTCCGTGTTGGATGTCTGACTTTTCCTCACTACACA
>JBJMEE010000025.1:0-8506 GCA_045809585.1 Nitrososphaera sp.
ACGATATGGGTCTGTCTACTGTAATAGGCAGAACTGACAAGGATGCCAGCGGCCGCATGCTAGACGGTGCCATGCGCTCGACAATGGGTAGACTCAGAGCATGGGATTTTCGTACACAAGCTCACTCCCCGACCGACAGAAACCTAAGACAAGCGTTCTCTGAGCTAGACAGGCTCAAGGACAAGCTAGGAGTATCCGACGCAGTAATCGAAAAAACTGCATACATTTATAGAAAAGCGCAGGAGCGGGGCCTAGTCAGGGGAAGGACAATATCCGCAATGGTAGGCGCAGCGCTTTACATTGCATGCAGAGAGACTGGTGCCTCTAGAACACTAAAGGACATTGCAGACACAGGTAATATCAAGCGTAAGGATCTAGCCAGAATATACAGACTCGTAGTAATGGAGCTTGATCTGAAAATCCCGTTGGTCGACCCCCTGAAATGTATAGTCAAAGTGGCAAACAAAGCCAACCTCAGTGAACGCACCAAGCGCATCGCCATAGGAATAATGAAGAATGTTACCAAGAGTGGCATATCTGCAGGCAAGGATCCAATGGGACTTGCAGCATCTGTGCTATATCTCTCATGTCTCAATACAGGCGAGAGCAAGACGCAGACAGATATTGCTGAAGCAGCTGGCGTTACAGAAGTGACCGTCAGAAACAGATACAAGAATCTAAAAAGTCATCTCGACTTGAATTAGATTCACACCACTTTTTTATTATCACTATCAATATTATTATTATTATTATTTTACCTTGTACTACTTCTCCATTTTAATGGAAACATAAATGCCTAAATAATAAACCCTACCTCTATTTTTCTTAGCA
This sequence comes from Nitrososphaera sp., assembly GCA_045809585.1. Lineage (GTDB taxonomy): Archaea > Thermoproteota > Nitrososphaeria > Nitrososphaerales > Nitrososphaeraceae > Nitrososphaera. Next base: position 832 of record JBJMEE010000025.1, read on the forward strand.
GTGTGGCAGGGCGTCGGTTAACAGCAGCATCTGATGTTGAAGCCATGAAGAGAAGCGCCTTACGAATGTCGCTTATGGCCATTGTCTCAGTTTTCATTTTTGAATTTACTGCTGGCCTTTTCACAAACAGCCTCGCCCTCATAACAGACAGCACTCATGCGCTGCTCGATGCTGTGGTCACTGCAATATTGATAATTGCAGTCAGGCTAGCGCTCAAGCCAAAGGATATCGACCATACGTATGGACACGGCAAAATCGAGACAATTGGAGGATTCATCGGTGGTATCGCGCTTTTCGTGGTCGCAGTTTTTTTCATACATGAAGCGGTTATTAGACTTGCCTCATCAGGTCCCGCTTCGTTAGTTGTTACACCCGGCACAATTGGCTTTGCAGCAGTAGTCTATACCTTGGCTATTGACGGCTTTAGGATAATTGTCCTTGGCAGAGCCATGAAACAGGCTACTGCCGCACACATGACCGGGTCAACTACATTGAAGGCAGACTTTTACCATGCCTTTGCAGATCTGGCTTCAACCAGCGTAGCCTTTGTGGCCCTATGGCTTGTCACCATCGGCTTTACGCAGGGAGACTCTATTGCGGCAATCATACTTGGCAGCTTCCTTTCATACCTTAGCGTAAGATTTGCATATCAAAACGCGATGGAACTAACTGACGTAATATCTCCTCGCCTTGTTGGAAGAGTACAGCAAGCTGCAAATGAAACTGAAGGCGTGTTGCGGTCGGACGATATCAAAATGCGTCGAGTTGGAAGCGAGATCTTTGTAGAAGCCACAATAGCACTCCCGGCGGAAATAAGCTTTGAAAGTGCACATGAAATAAGTGCAAATGTTGAAGACAATATAGCCAGGAGCCTTTCTGGCTCTGGAATGCATCTCAAGCCAAGAAACATCACTGTGCACTTTGAACCTGTGGCCGGTATCGACATGCCGCCAGAGCTAGTAATTCAAAGAGCAGCATCTCAAGTGAGCGGAGTCAGAGGAGTGCATAATGTCATTATTTCAAAAATCGCGAACACCCCTTCAATGAACGCATCACTCCACATTCAGGTCAATAGATCGGCAACGCTTGCCGAGGCTCATTCAATAGCTAACACAGTTGAAGACTCTATAAAGAATCAGCTGACAGCTGTAGAGAATATTACTGTGCATCTTGAGCCGGTGATGCCCGATGTTGAAGGGATGGAACCGATTGCTGACATCACAATGCATGATTTCATAAGAAACGCCATCCTTAGCAGCGCAAGTGGTGTCAAAAAAGTGGACAGGATTGGAATATACAGAACAGCAGAAGACATCCTAAAAATTGATGTGAACTGTTCCTTTAGCAGCGAAATGACTATAGAACAGATTCATGAACGTGTTTCAGAGATAGAGAAACAGATAAGGATGAAATATCATGGCTCGATCGTGACAATACATGCAGAGCCCAGCTAGATGACTACTTCTATTACCAGAACCACCGCCACCACCACATTCAATGCTGGGAGTGCATTGGGTGCTTTTTACATGACGCCATCGTTATCATCATCTTTCGCTCGTGTTGCGAATCGAGCTTTAGACCAAAAGAGTAATTGGGAAAGTATATTGACTTATGTATACATCAAATAGTATTGTAGGAACCATTTGCCATCCATAATAACGGTAACGCCGAAGCTTTTAAAAGAACTGATACCTCCACGATCATATTCCTCAAGAAAGGGGGACAACGGTACGGTGCTCATAGCAGGCGGAAGCAGGTTCTATCATGGAGCGCCAGTGCTCGCAACTATGGCTGCTTTGCGCTCAGGCGCTGACTTGGTCTACACCGCGGTGCCACGTTCCATAATCACTGCCGTCAGATCGTTTTCCCCTGCAATAATTGCCCTTCCCTTGCCCGATGACAAACTGACGAAGGGTTCAGCGAACCGGCTCATCGCCATGCTGCCAAAGAATGCAGACTGTGCTTCAATAGGCATGGGGATGAGTCTAGAACCTGAAGCGCTAGCAACACTTGTCAGAAAGCTCAAGCAAGCCGGTACGAAACTTTTACTCGATGCTTCGGCTCTTATCCCTCAAATATTGGAAGAGATTGCAAATACTGGGACCATTGTCACCCCACACGTAGGAGAGTACAAACGCCTTTTTGGAAGCGAACCTGGGACAACTAGGGAGGAGATGACATCAAATGTGCACAAATTAGCAAAGGAGCATGGAATCACGATAGCGCTGAAGGGCTCGCTCAATATCATTTCTGATGGCGAACAACTTACAGCTATAAAGAGGGCAACACCTGCAATGACTGTGGGAGGCACAGGAGACGTGCTGTCTGGTCTTGCGGCAGGGCTACTTGCCAAAATGAAGCCCTTTGATGCAGCACTGGTGGCAATCTACATTAACGGTCTTGCAGGTAATCTTGCATTCAAGAACGCCGGTTTACACATAATTGCGACAGATCTAATTGATAATCTACCGGCTGCGATGAAGCAGTTTGACAAGATCAGACACATTTAGAGGTAATTTATAACTCCCTATGACATACTCGTCTCATGTGTGTGCTTTTCTATACAAGCCTGATGAATGAAAATGATTAACGATCTGTTTTTTCTATTATCCCTCGCTCGATCAAATGGTGCAGTGAACTTCTGTAGATCCGTAGGCTCGAGCCTATAAGATTCACACTTTTTGGATATATATTCGATCTGAAGATGCTCGGCTCAATTCAATTGTGATATGTAACTTTTTTAATAGAGCTAGATCTTTTTCATTTTGATGAGGGAAAACGATGAGCAAGTTGACCAGCAATACATTACATTTGAAGAATTTTCCAAAGTACAATTGAAGGTAGGCAAAATCATTCATTCTGAAAGCATGCCTGGCATGAAGAAAGTCTTCAAGGCAACAATTGACCTTGGCACAGAACGGCGGGAACTTGCGGTTGGCGGAGCTCTGTACTACAAGCCAGAAGAATTTGTTGGAAGGCTTGTGGTTGTCTGCACAAATCTTGAGCCAAAAAAAATAGGTAATATGCTCTCTAGCGGTATGCTCCTGGCTGCAGATGGACCTGAGGGTAGACCCATATTTCTAACAATAACTGAGGACATTCCACTTGGCGCGTCAATTCACTGAGATTGAGTATAGTCACAATTTTTTGTGAATGATAAGAAAGACTATTGAATTTGATATCCTTCAATAGGTTATCAAGCTTCAATGGTTCTCCAATCCATTTATTTTTGCCAAGAATGCGCAAATGGAAGTGTAGTCTTGGTCCGAAAAGCCCATGTTGTTTGCCGCACGAAATATCTGCTGGGCAAGAGCAGTTTGGGGAAGCGTTACGCCTGTTCCCTGTGCGGTGCTGGTGGCAAGCTCTAAATCCTTTAACATATTTTTCAGATGGAATGTCGGTGAGAAGTCATTTTTTACCATCTTGGGACCTTTCTTTTCTGAAAGACCAGTCTTGAAATACGTTGAGTTCAGTATTTCGATAAATATCGAGGGATCTATGCCTGCTCTCCTGACAAGCGTTATACCTTCCGATAGCCCGCTAGCAATGAGTGCAATATTTAGGTTGAGTGCAAGCTTGATGGTGTTTGCAGATCCATCCTTTTCGCCAACATAAAAAATTCTGCCCAACTTTTCGATAACTTGCCTAACTTTTTCAAATGCCAGTCTGTTACCTGAGACTATGGGGATAAGTTCGCCACCCTCGGCTGCAGCCGGCCCTCCCATTACAGGGATGCCAAGCATTTCTATGCCTGCACTACGTAGACGCTGTGCACAGTGTTCTGACTGCGATGGTGAAATTGTACTTGCATTAGCAACTACCAGATCGCGGTTGCTTGATTCTATGATTCCCTTTGCTCCGAAGAGGATGCCCTTTACTGCTTTAAAATCGGTGACGGCAGTTATTAGAAGGTCGCAATCTTCAGCAAGCTCTCTTGGGCTCAAAGCGACGGTAGCCTTATTTGAAAATTGCTCAGCCTTTGAGCGAGTCCTGTTATATACCGAGACCATGTGCCCGCAGTCGATGAGCCTCCTTGTAATGCCGGAGCCCATTAACCCAAGCCCTGCTACACTTACTTTCATATAATTGAGGTGGTGTCCACAGTGGAGATAATAAAAAACTATGTGTTGTTAGTGCAAATAACCCCCTCCCCGACAGGTGTCATGTGCTTTATAGACTTGCTCCTAGCATAGAAGAAAAACATGCGAGGACTGTGGCACAGTGGGAATGGAGCGGTTCTAGAAGAAAAGAAAAGCAAGTCTATAATTCATCCCTTTGTAATCAAAAATTATAATGGCCTTACGATAAACCCATACCAAGGGTGCAGCCACCGCTGCGCATACTGCTATGCCACATACAAGTGGTCGCCTGAATTTTACGACAAGATTTACGCCAAGAGCAATGCACCGGAGGTACTCGAAAGCGAGCTTTCTGCATGGAGTTCAGATACTGTCACTCCCGTCATGGTATCTTCTGCGACGGACCCATACCAGCCAGCAGAATTGCGCTTTGAATTGACGAGAAGATGCGTAGAGGTTTTGCAGAAATACAATGTACCTTACTATGTATTTACCAAGTCTGCATTGATTGAGCGTGACTTACAGCTCCACCGACAGTATCGACACAATTGCTTTGTAGTATGGTCTATAACCACATGCAATGAGAAGAAAAGAAGAATAATCGAGCCGGGTACAGCTCCAGCTACTAAATTATTCAAAGTAATCAGAAAGTTTGCTGACGCGGGCTTGTGCTGTGGTGTCAATATTGATCCAATCGTACCTCTTCTAACTGATAATGAGCAAGAGCTGGATGACATTGTCAGTAATTGCAGAGAGGCTGGTGTGCGCCATGTCTTTGGTGCCCCGCTAAGGTTGCGAACAGATATCTGGGAGAGAATGAAGCTCGTGCTTCGGCTTCTTGAATTCTCGGATGGCATTGAACGCTATAAAGAGATATATAGTTTTGAAGAGCCGTTTGGCTCAAGCTACATTCCAGCAGACAAGAGATATGTAAATAAAATCATCGGTAGGCTGGAAAGCATGGTGAAAAGCAATGGAATGATATGTGATTTTCCCGATCATATTGGCGCAAGGAGAATAGATAAATCTAGTCTTGGACAGACTACACTACAAAGTTTCCTAGTCTAAACTAAATAAAGCCCTTATGTCTCTGGTGAGTATCTCTGCTTGATTACTTTTGCATGTAGCGTACTAAGAATAGCCGCTCGCAGTCACAGTCCTCATCAATTCTTATTTGTTTTCCGCACTTTGGGCAAACTGTAAGTCGTGCTGGATTTTCACCAGCCTCCATAAAAATGACAGACATACGCCTAACACAAAATAATTGGCTGCACAAGTTTATAAGATTTTAGCATAAGTTAGAGGTACTCTAACGATTGTAATTCTATTTTAGATTTTTAGAAGATTTTATATAAGAATACGTGCGAAGGATTGAAGTTTTGTTATGTTAGAACAATTAATAACATACCGCCTTCGCGGCTGCGCGTATGAAACAATATAGGAACCCAACTCCAACTGTCGATGTTATACTCGAGCGTGATTCAAACGTTCTAATGGTTAGGCGCAAGAATGATCCTTTCAAAGACCATCTTAGCTTGCCAGGAGGCTTTGTAAACGAAGGAGAAACTGTCGAGGATGCAATGAAGCGCGAGGCAATGGAAGAGACATCCCTTGAAGTGCATCCAATTGACATCCTAGGCGTCTATTCAGACCCCACACGTGATCCAAGAAAGCACATCATGACCGTAGTTTTTATTGGGATAATTGTAGGGGGCAGGATTAGAGCCGGAGATGATGCGGCCAGCATAGAGTGGATCAAACCGGCCGACTTCGAACGACAACAGCAGAACCAGATCGCATTCGACCATGCGCAAATACTACATGATTACTATCACTGGAAGGCTTCAGGGGGAACCTTCTGGTCCACCAAGAGAAGAAATGAATAAAACACCTTCTGTCCCAGAGATCATAGTCTTGCGTTTCGAGAAAGACATAAGGCTGAGGATAGACCTGCTAGAAGGCCAGTCAAGCTTTATGGCTAATATGGTCACAAGGGCTATTTCAGAGCATAACGAAGTCGTATTTGCTGAGTACGCCAAGCGTCTTGCAGTCAATCGTGGCAGGATCGAAGAATTGCTTTGGGTTTTAGGTGAAAAGAATACCGCTGCTGGCCAGAGCATGCTTGACACGCAGGTTACGAGCAAGAATAACGACATCGTCCTGACGGTCAGGGAGATAATTGAAAAGTTAAGGAGGGGTGAACTCAGGATGGACGACCTCTCAGTGGACACCCAGTCAATGGTGAGAAAAGGCGCACTGGAGATGAAAAACACCAAAAGGGGCTGAGCCTCCTCCAGTTGATGGCCTTTCAACCAATTATATACAAAGAATAAAGATATACTATAGTGAAAGAAGATCGTAACAGGCAAAAACAACATTCCGAACGAAGAAGCAAGGCCTGATTTTACCTCATACTCTTTGCTCGTAGATGTATATCACACTATCTTCAAAATATAACCAAACCCAAAATAAGCCCTACGGGAGTAGAGCGGAGATCGCCAAACAGGACTAGCTGGCGTTTATTAGTTGGTATCAGAATATTAGAGAGTGGATAGGGTTATCAAGATTGACAGTAAAGATACAGAGAAGTTCTGAATTCACAGATATTCTTCTCAACAACCTTTTACAAAAGCATAACGAAAGAACGAGAGAGGGAGATGTGGCCCATGTATCTGATATAATTCCTACCAGCTGCATACGCCGTCAGTATTACGGCAGAAAGTTTCCGGACATGGCTCCGCTGAATCATGAATCAGTTCATCACTTTGTCCGTGGCGAAGCCAGCGAATTTATAATAACAAAACTCGCGGATCTGGGAGTTTCACAGGCTGAATTGAATATGGATGGAATAATTGCACACCCTGATATTATGGGTAACAACTTGGTCGTTGAATTGAAGGATACTGTAAATGGCAAGCGTCTTGACTTTTCAGACGCTACTTTTAGATCGTACCTTCGTCAGCTATTGTACTACCTGACTATAACAGGTATAGAAAAGGGGATCATCTCTATAAGATACAACATCAAGGAATTGCTATGGTTGAGGCGAGATGCGGAAGGAAATGATTATTTTATCCGACCAGCAAATGCCAAGGATGTTGGCATTGAGAGCTGGCAGGTGATACTGCCAAAAGATGACATTGCGCGGGAACTGCTGAAAAATGAAATGGTAAGGAGAAAGAATCTCTTTATCAAAGCCTTAGAAGAAAATGATGCCTCTATACTACCAAGGCTTCCTGAATATATGCGCAACTACAAATGCAAATGGTGTGAATTTTACAATAAATGTATGAATGAAGATAGCGAGACAAAAACAGCTCATGAAATGGCTAACGAAAAAGACCTGCTAGAGATAGACGGTCTTGTAACCATGGAGAAGGATCGTTGAACAAGATGTCTCTATTTCCTGCAAACTTGAATGAATGGCTGCATTGATAGAACGAACCTTAAATGAGAATAGCAGACCAAAATAGTCTGTCAGAGTATTATTTAAATTAGTTCAGATAATGCCTTTACAACTTTATGGGCGACATCTTCCCAACTCTGCAAGATCCCGCTTCTATGCTCCTGTTTCTCCTCTTTTAATTTCAAGATAG
>JBJMEE010000026.1:0-18001 GCA_045809585.1 Nitrososphaera sp.
AGCAGGTCGTATATTTCTGGTTCATCCGTGGTTACGCCCAAAATAATCCCCAAGTTCCTGCCAAATATACATGCACACATACATGCGTACACGCGCACACTCACTTCTCGGCTTTAGACTTTTTTGCTTCTTCAAATAAGAAAACCCAAATATCTTCAAAGCAGTAAATAAGCAATCGGTTTTCTCACTCATTGGGATTTATCTATAAATGACTTACATTCCACCTGAAGATAAAAATTGGCAGAATTACTAATTAAGGATAATTTTAACCACACAATCACCTATGATATCTACAAGATGTGCAGTCTTAATGGCCACCCTAACTCTAATAGGAGTGGGTAGCCCGCTGCTAGCAGCAGCTCAAGAAATAGAGCAGAGTGGTGACATATCGGAATCGCAAGAAGCGTGTACAAATAATCAACAAGAGAACGACCAACACTTCAGTCTTGTTGAAGTGATGATAGCTCTGGGCCTCGCAGGTTCACCCAGTTTAGGAGGTCAAACCAACACTTTCGGAGATCAAACCTTTGATTGTGAAGCAGCTCAAGACTCAGATGCGACTGTGAACAACGATGCTACCATAGTGGACAATAGCTAGGACACCATAACCGCAAGCAATATTGCTAGGCATGATATAGCAATGAATGCTATAAGGAACATACTTTGATGAGAAGGACCTAAATCCTCATCTATACTGTCTACTAAAATCTATTTTTCTTTTTTCTGGTATCTATTTCATATTGTTGACTATTACCATTTATGATGTGCTATTATTTTGCGGTGAGGACAACAACAAATGGCTTTAGCGCAAGTGGATTCACGGGACATCGAGGGAGATGTACGCGATATAGGAGATACAGTAAGAGACATCTTCGAAGAAGATGAAGATGAGGATGACGGTGGAAATATACCGCTCTGTAGGGAGCCTGCTGAGGTCTTCGTCAGCCTCGGTGGGGGAAACTACATATGTCTAAACTTCAACGACGGGGTCCTTTCTGACATCGGACAAGACTTCCCATAGAAAAACAATAACTCACTAGATGGCTTTGTACAAGTCTCTCTTCCCTTTTTTCTTTTTAACATCGACTGACGGCGGCTTACTACTATCCTCGTCCGTTTTCAATCTTCCTTTGAAGTCCCTGTGCTGCCAGCGGAAGGACCTTATCTTTCAAATAATCTTGGAGTGAAGTCAGATAGTAGCGGTTGAAAACTGAGGGACTTGTCCTCCCACTCTCTCCCTCCCCTTTCAGTGTTACCTTGTATTTATCGTAGCTCACAGATTTCACCAGTACCAGGATTGGGATATGGCGGTGATAGTAGTATAGAGAATGGGCAGAACGGTTCCTTCATTTAAAAATGTGTTTGAAATGGAGAAAGCGGAATGGAAACCATTTCGTAATGCATTAGATAAATCAGAAAGAAAGAGCTTTGACGACATGTTTGATATTCCTAGACTGTATGTTTCAGCTTGCTCTAATTCTGTACAGCTTGTGCCGCTGCATCCTATCATTATCTCAATACTTTTTCACCATTACAAAGAGCTAATGCAAATTATCTCAGAAATTGAACAGATGGAAGCTGGTACTACTACAGTCATCAACAACAGCAGCAGTAAGAAGAAAAAGAGACGACAACAGTATGACTATGGCCTCAACGTCGGATACTGCAATATTAACGTCGAATCCTAATTGTTGGCTGCAATGGCGGAGAAGAAAGAAAAGGAAAAGGAAGAAGAAGAAAGTTGGGATTAGTGAAATATGTTCCTGTACAAAAGGAACATATTTGAGTTTGTCATTTCGGCTAGAGCGACGGCGAAGAAGAAGAAGTGAAACTGGCCAGCTAAAAGAAAAAATATGCTTCTTTCAGTCTTGATGCTTGCTTCAACTTTCTCTCCTTAGTTCTTGGCTGTACTGAATAGCAATGATGTGCTTAAAATCGACATGGCGGTAAGTATTGTCAGGACATGTGCATTTCCAGCTACCGCAGCTTCACCGGATGCCTTATTTGCAATAGGACAAATATTTGGTGGACGTGTCATTGTAAGCCCATATCTTTTTTTGTTGGTTTCGCTACTTCTAACTTACCTTAATCTTACAATTTCTCTATTATCTGGGACACTTGACCGGACTTTGAGCCTAGAATAGATAGCGCTTGCCACATTCTCCGACTTACTTTTTTCTCCGTGATTGACCAGAACACGCTTTGGCCTGATTCTCGAGACAAAGTTCAGGATTTGGTTAAAATCAGAGTGACCTGAAAATCCATCTATCTTTTGTGTTTGGCAGCGTACAGGAACAACTTTTACCTTGCCGGATTTGTCCATCATGCTAACTTCAGACATGGCTCCGTCAAGGACACGTCTGCCAAGCGTGCCATTGATTTGATAAGAAACAAACATAATTTTGTTCTTTGGGTTTGGTGCGAGCTCTTTGAAGTATTCTACAGAAGGGCCGCCTTCAAGCATGCCAGATGTTGCCATTACTATTGCTGGATTTTCGTCATTGAGTATATCATCTCGCTTGCCATATCCGCTAATGACTGTAAAATATTCTGACTGAAAGGGATTGATGCCCTGTGACACCGACTTGCGCACATCAGAGCCAAGGTAGTGTGCATAGGACATATGTATAGCGCTTGCCTCAGAGATCATTCCCTCGATATATATTGGAGACTCGATCAGTCTGCCTTCCTTCATTTCCTTTGCCATAACAAGCATTATCTCCTGGGCCCTACCCACAGCCGGAACAGGAACTAGTACCTTGCCGCCATCCGTGAGGGTCTTGTTTATGGACTCCGTGAAACCTCGATATACCGATTGCTGGTCAGGCATCACATCTGTGGTGTTGCCATAAGTGCTTTCAGTGATGAGCGTTTCTACCCTTGGGTACATAGATACTGCGCTGTCGAGCAGTTGTGTTCTGGCGTATTTGTAGTCTCCAGAGTACAAGATGTTATGAGCGCCTGAAATATTCAGGTGAACGGTGGCACTGCCCATGATATGTCCGGCGTTGTTGAGTGTAATCGTAACATCTGGCGAAATGTCTGTCGGCTTGCCGTATGGAAGAGTAATGCAGTGCTTGATTACTTCGTTTACGTCCCTTGCAGAGTATGGTAGATACGTGCCATTGCTGTTTGCAATCTTGACAGAGTCTGTTTGAAGCAGGATCATCAGTGGTAAAGTAGGTTCCGTACAGTAGACAGGTCCCCTGTAGCCATACTTAAAAAGTGTCGGCAAAAAGCCTTGGTGATCAATGTGCGCATGGCTGATCACTACTGCATCCAGATCGTCAAGGTCAAAGTTGAACCAATCAAGCCTAGGATAAGCATCAAGTCCGGACATTTCTCCAGGATTTATGCCACAGTCAAGCATCACCTTGGTCTCTGGAGTGACGACTACAAAGCAGGATCTGCCTACCTGTTTGACTCCCCCCAGGCAAAATAGCATAACTTCTTCTCTGCTCGCAGACCACGATGGGGGCCTACTAGATCGACGCTCAGCGGTAAGTGTTGTTGTTGCTGTTGTTGCAGCTGTCTGCTGTTGTTGTTGTTGCTGCTGTCTAAGAGGAGATGGTGTTGTATCATTGCCGTTGACGTTGCTAACTATAAGAGATTCTCTGAATACGCGTTTGCCTAACCTTTGCAGAAATTCTGTCCTTTCTCTTGCAGAGCTCTTTAGTGTGGAGTGTAACGTGTTGATGCTGGATGAGGGGATATGCGGCGAGCGTCTGGTGTGTGCGATCCATCCTGTTGACTGGGCAATTTGAACGAGCATATTAGGATCTATAGCTTCCGGTTTGCTTACTTCAAGAACTACCTCGCCTGTTGCATCGTCGCAAAATATTGCCGACACCTGCACGTCCTTTGGAAGCAGTCTTGCCACCGCTTGTCTAGTCTGATCCTCTGGCAGCCTGCTGGATGGATCAGTGCGAATAATAAACCTCTTTTTCAACGTCTTCGACAAAGATGACAAAAAGTAAGTCAACTCGGTGAGCGCAAACTTTGGATTCTTGGTATAAAGTGCTATGTAAGGACCCTCAAACCTAACAAATGTTATTTGGGAATCAGAAGGAATGGACTTGAGTATTATCTTGCTTACTGCCTCCTCGCACTGGGTGGTAACTTTTGTGATCCCGTTGTCGATGTCTTCTACCGTTGCTGATGCTGGTCTATTCCTTCTAGGCGAAGAAGTGTGCGCTGCATGAGTCATGATTTCGCCAACCTCTTGATTCTTTTCCAATTCTTCCATTATCGCTCATCTGGCTATGATCCAACTGTATATGCCTCGGGGCTACAATCAAATGTATAAGGCATAAAGCGGTAATAAGCCAATACTTTATTTGTGAATCCATTATAAAAGCATACTGCTCTTTCAGAATACCACGTACGGAAGCACCAGCACCGCGAATACGATCGCAGCCATGACAAGGGTCATGACCATATTTGCATTCTTTGCGAGGGCTTTGGATTTGGCTTTGTTCTCTATTACTGCACCATACAGCTGACCACCGTCAAGTGGACCTAATGGGAGTGCGTTGAATATGCCGACATTAAAGTTTATGAACCATAGCCAGAATAGCATGTTGGCAACAGGAGCAAAGTTATCGCCAAAAACGCTTGAAGTGTACTTTGGAGCCATGAGATCAGAGAAGGGCACAAATCCCTGTTGAAATGTGGGTGGAAGAAGAATTGCAAGAGGGTTTTGACTAAACTGATTCTTGTAAGTGTCAAGGACCTCTTGCGGGTCACGTGCTAGAACAGTGACACTAACTCCCAAGGTGCCCCTGCCTGGTTCTACGGCTGCAGGCAGCGTTACCTCACGTACTATAGTGTCGCCGGCCTTATTTAACCAAGTTATTTCGATCGTATTGCCAAGGTTTGCCCTGAGGCTCTGGCTCAGATCATCAAGCGACATGATCTGCTGGCCTGCTACATACTGTATCACTGAATTCGCCTCGATTCCCAGAGTCTCGGCAAGGGATCCGCCGTTTACGCTGATGACCATTACGCCAAACTGTGCAGCATTAGGGTCAGGCGGGAGCGGCGTAAGAGTAGACATTACAAGATACATTCCCAACAAACAAGCCCCTGCCAATATCATATTGTTGAGCGGACCAGCAGTTAGTACTGCACTCTTTTGCTTGAGTGTTGCTCTGTTTAACTCCTCCCTTTCAATATTGACAAAGGCGCCTACTGGTATTCCGAGAAAAAGCACAATTCCAGTCGAGTCCACTCTAATATTATGCACTCTGGCCACGATACCATGACCTGCCTCATGAATGATAATGGTAATAACAAGGGCCGCCAGGCCATAAGTTATCGGCAAATACGGGTTGAACCCCGGGATCAGCAGATTGGCTGCCGGGCCAACACCCCGCACACCTTCTCTTGCTTGGGCGTCTGCAAACATGACCATAAGGGAACCTAGGATAAGGAAAATTGCAAGCGCTGTTATTGCCGGCATAAGGTATGTGTTAAAGCGGGCGTAAAATTTGGCAATACGCCACTTGGCGACCTTGTCAAAGAATTCAAGGCCGAAGGGTGTGTGGATAAGTATCAGCACTAGTGCCTTTACTTCCACGCGCACCCTGCTGTTCTTCTGTTGTTCCAACTGGCTAGTATTAACTCCCTCTCTATTTAAATCCAAGCTTCCTTTGTCTTACTGTTATCGTACTATACTGTTATACACCACTGCTGTCTGTCTTTTGTATCTCAATGTTTACCTTATCACCGACCTTGATGCCCATGTCCTGATACTCAGGCATGCTGAATTTTATAGTTGGTGAATCAGTTAGTCCTGGCCCCATAAATCCGATATTTGTAATGACCTTGGGCATGTTTTTCATGAGATCCTCAATAGATGTTACATTCTGGCCAAACGGATTCATATTCGGCCGGTCAGGTTTGTATTCTTTTGGGTCATTGAATGTGACGTACACGTATGGGCTGCCGTCCTGAGACGCTTCAATTCTGGCAACTATGAACTCTCTCCTCATTAACAAAGTAGTTTCCACATTGGGGACATATTTGTATATCTGAAATGGCACCAGTTCCCTCTTGCCTGCGAAGCAGAAAGTCTACATTAGAGCTTCGCACATTTATCTTCGTGCTTGCTATTGATGCTACTAGAGTCACCAAGATATACAAAGGCACTAGCCAAGCTGCCCTCAAAGACGTTTCTCTACAGGTGCAGGCAGGTAAGATCTTTACTCTACTGGGCAGGAACGGGGCAGGTAAGACCACCTTTGTGCGAATCTGTGCGACACAATTGATGCCCTCGTCCGGTACAGTTAGTGTCCTTGGCTACGATGCGATCAGGCAAGCAAAGCAAGTGCGGGATCTTGTATCTATTGTCCCTCAGGAAGGCAGACCACTCAGAGCGCTGACCCCCTGGGACCATGTTTACAACTGGCTCCAGATAAGAGGAGATAGCAAGGAGAAGGCAAGAGACAAGACTGAGGAAATTCTACGTAAGCTCGAGATGTATGAAGCCCGAGACAGACCGGCAATGAATTTGTCTGGGGGGATGAAGCAGAAGATCCTTGTCGCGATGGCAATGGCAAGTGACGCACAGCTACTCTTTCTAGATGAGCCAACCATCGGCCTTGACCCAGTGTCGCGCAGACAGGTATGGTCTGCCATCAAGGATTGGAAAAATAAGGGCAGATCGGTTCTACTGACAACGCATTACATGGATGAAGCGGAGATGCTATCTGACTATATTATAATTATTGATAAAGGCATGATAATTGCAGAGGGAACCATCCAGGAGCTGCGCAAGGTGATCCCGCAGAATATTCGGGTGGACATAGCACGTGACGGCCTGGACATGGAAAATTTGAAGTCATACGGATCGGTGGTTGATACTGGCGCCGGTATGCTCCGGATATTTACTTTCGAGTCTGCAGTACGGGAGCTATCTGAGTTTGCATTGCGAAAGAACCTATCCTTTACGGTCTCTCCCGTTACACTTGATGATGTCTTTGTTTACCTCATGGGCGACGGTATTGGAGATGATCAAAATGGCAGAGACTAGGATGTTGCCTGTACGTCAAGCACTCTTAATCGCCTACATGACTGGCGTGCTTTGGTTAAGAAGGAATCCCATGTCATTGGTGTTCACTGCAATAAGCCCCTTCTCCCTCTTGTTCGTGCTTTTTGTGATAAGCAGTGGCCAGTACATTCACTTTGCAGTTGCAGGAAGCCTGGTAATGGCGCTCGTAGGCTATGGTCTTGCACTCGGGCAGGACATCTCCTTCTACAAGACAGAGTACAAAGTGCAAGATGTATTTGTCGCATCGTCCGTGTCTCCGTTGACCTATATGACGGGACTTGCCTTATCAGAGCTGCTATTTGGCCTTCCGGCCCTTGCGGTACTAGCGACACTTGTCGTGTATTTTGGATCGGTCTTTAGCATACCTCTACTTGTGGCAACAGTACTCTTGATCTGGGGAGCCATGTCGGCGATGGGATTTTTCCTGTCATCTCATATGCTCCATATGCGAAATGCCACACAGGTGATATCGTTTGTAAACGTAATACTGGCAGTACTTCCGCCAGTGTTCTACTCAATAGATATCATGCCAGCCGTGCTAAGGCCCCTTGCATATGCTGTGCCGACAACACACGCATCGCTAATGTTGCAATATATCATGGGAATGCCCACAGCAGCTGACTGGTCGCTTGGTTTTGGCTTTGCGGTACAAATTGCATACCTAGTAGGGTTTATCATGCTAGCTAAGACCAAAGCTATATGGCGTGAGAACTAGTCATTTTTTGGTCTCTTTGGCGGCCCAAAAGGCGGAACCGGAATATATAGTGAGACAGAATTCTGCATAAGGCAAAAAGAGCCTTCAAAATTAAATAGTTGACCAGGAGTACGACCACTTGAAAAGAATTTGTCCAAAAATGGAGCAAATTTGTTTAGCTGCGTATTGATTAAAGCAGCCATAACAATTAATATGATTTTATATGTTGGTCAGGTCCTAAAGAATCAATTTTAAGTATGTGTGTTTTACTCCATCACGCAAATATTGTACACTACAGGGTATCGAACACCTATCTCAACAGAGTGCGGTTCTGGTCATACCTCCTTGTCATGGAAAAAAGGCAGTGTCGCTGACGCAATGATGGCCTGCCTGCATCAATAATTGAGATTTCCAGCATGACCACTTCGCTTGCGGCACCCCCATGTGGGCGTGCCTGGATCTCAGCCTTAATTTACAAGACGACCGTTTTTGAAAAAAGTCCATTGCGCTATCAAGAAATACGGATACCCTCTACTTCCGGCTTTTAGATGCTCAAAGGAAGCGCTGTCGCCCTTTAAGCTGCTGGATATATGATGGTTTAACTACAAAAGATCTCGCTGTTGTTGATGAATTAGGCAGTACAAGCCTCCTCCATAACTCTCGGATTGGTTGATCTCCACGGCATTGAGTTAGGGAGGTCATGGTGGGATTCGGACCCACGACCTGCTGATTTCTTGGCCTAGTTTACAAGTCAGCCGCTCTGACCAGGCTGAGCTACATGACCTCATGCGCTGTAGCCACACTGCGTTTTATTAATTAAACGGCATTTTTGCTTCCTGCAAAGGATTATCTAGCGCTAAATCTGTCTCTATCATGGCATTGGTACGTCATGCTGCACCTACCAGACTGGAGAAAGTTAAGCTATTGACCTTTATGGTAGGGACTGCGCTGTTCTTTGGTGTGACGTTGCTGATCTCATTCTTCTTGATGATAGTAGCTATCAATGCTATCAAGGTCCCGGCTGAAGTCGCACCAAACATACTCATATTAGGTCTGGTGCCTCCATCAGTAGCAACGTTCTTGCTATTTACGAAGGCTCTTGGCCGACTTATTTAAAACAATGTTTTTAAAAAGCAGGGGTTTGGAAAAACTTGTGCCAAAGTTTATTGTCCAAGTAATAATTGAAAACAAACCTTACATCAATGACCCCGAAGGCGAAACGATCCACAGAGATCTAATTCTCAAGGGTGGATATTCTAACGTACAATCAGTCAGGTCTGCAAAGATGCTAAAAATGGTCGTAAATTCAAAAACGGAAATGGATGCTGAAGAGACTGTAAAAGAGCTTTGCCAGGAATTGCGTATCTTCAACCCAGTTGTGAGCAACTGCACTGTCAAGGCAACAGGTAAAAGCTAGTATTCAGCAACCTGTGACAACATACTTTATAATATATGACTTGGAATCGTCCGGCATATAGCTGAGACAATTAAGCTCCAATTACAAAAAATTAGAGTTCATAGCTGCCAGCATCTCTACCATAAGCTTGTCAAACATCTCAGATAACGGGTTCTAAAAATGGAGAGTTCTTGAAAACTTGTAAGAATTAATACTTGTCGCGGTCCATTGTCGCAATCATGTTGTCAAAGCTGTTGGAGTCACTGAGTGCGCCTTCAAGCAACAATGTAGTCCTCAAATGCTTTGCCAAGTCAGTCACTGTTATGATGCCTACTAACTTGCCGCTTTCCATTATCGGAAGCCTTCGTATCTTGTGGTTTACCATCCTCTGAATTGCAACTTCAATTGGGGTATCTGGATCTGCTGTTGTCAATATCTTCGACATGATATCGCTCATTTTAACCTGAGCTATTGGTAGTTCTCTGGCACAAATTTTTTTGATGAAATCCCTCTCCGTCACGATGCCAATTGGATGGTTGTCTTTGACAACAAACAGCGAGCTTATGCCTTTCTCTGTCATAATCTTGGCAGCCTCCAGGGCGGTCTTGTCATGATCTACCATGACTATATTCTTTGTCATGATGTCGCGTACTACGGTTGCTGCCATAAACAATTTTTTAACCATCAATCGATGATAAAAACAATACTCTAGCGATCTCTATAGCCTACGCAAAACTGGCTAGTCTGAAGATATTAATAGAAGCTTTTGCAAGTTTTTATTGCAAAGTAATGTGGCAGCGAGAATAGGGATAGTTGTCTTCCCGGGCAGTAACTGCGACCGCGACGTTCACCATATTCTTAGCAATATAATGGGAATCAAGGCTGATTTTATTTGGCACACCAAGGACTGCATCACAGGCTATGACGCAGTGATAATTCCCGGAGGCTTCGCCTTTGGCGACAGGCTTCGTCCTGGAATAATTGCTGCCCATAGCCCAATAATGCAAGAGGTAAAAAGAATCGCAAAGGATGGTCTGCCAGTGCTTGGCATATGCAACGGCTTTCAAATTCTTGTTGAGTCTGGACTATTGCCTGGTGCACTTATGATGAATGACTCGCTCCGCTTTGTCTGCAAGTCGACAAAGGTGCAAGTCACAAACAACAAGACACCTTTCACAAGCCAGTTTGAACTCAATCATACATTTAATATCCCTATTGCACACGGGGATGGCCGCTATGTTGCTGACAGCGAGATATTAAAAGAACTGAGAAGAAAGAACCAGATCGTTCTGCAATATGCTAGGGATAACCCTAATGGATCGACTGACCTCATTGCAGCGATATGCAATGAAGATGGAAACGTGATGGGCATGATGCCCCATCCAGAGAGGGCGAGCGAAAGAATCCTCACGGTCGACCGCAGCAGAAATATCAGAAGCGATGCCATTACAATTTTTTGGTCGCTTGTATCAAACCTGAAGCAAAAGGCGATATTATAAAGATGGATGCGCTAACAGAGAAGGAGCTTAAATATCTCGAACAAGAATTAAAGCGAAAGGCAAACGAGACCGAACAGGATGCGGTGGGCGCTCAATGGTCAGAGCATTGTTCTTACAAGTCTTCTAAAAAATATCTGCAGTTGCTGCCCACAAAGGGCAAACGTGTAGTAGTCGGGCCTGGCTATGATGCAGGCGTACTTGACGTTGGTGACGGCTACATCTTGACAGTTCACATTGAGAGCCACAATCATCCTTCAGCTATAGAGCCATTTGGTGGAGCTGCAACAGGCGTCGGCGGGGTAATACGTGACATCATGTCCATGGGAACACGCCCAATTGCTGTCCTTGATGCCCTGAGGTTTGCACCAATAAAAGCCAATAATAAAAATAATCATTATGTAGCTAAATCAAAATGGCTCTTTAAGAATGTGGTAAAGGGTATTGCGGATTATGGAAACTGCATCGGAATTCCAACAGTCGGTGGTGAAATTGAGTTCGACTCCTCATTTCAGGATTATTGTTTGGTCGATGTCGCAGCGATAGGCTTTGGTAGAAGGGAAGACATTATCACCAACCAGGCCGAAACAGATGACATAATAATAGTTGCCGGCGGTCCGACAGGCAGGGATGGGATACGCGGTGCATCCTTTGCCTCAAAGGCACTAGAAGAGGAGAATAGGTCTGCTGTACAGATTCCAGATCCATTCCTTGAAAAGTTATTGTTGGAGGCGACGATGGAGGCAGTCAAACAGGATTGTCTCAAGTGCATAAAAGACTTGGGAGGCGGTGGACTTTCCTGCTGTCTGTCGGAGACGTCAGATAATCTTGGCAAGGGCTTTGACATCGAGCTTACAAAGATCCACACAAGAGAAGATCACATGATGCCAAATGAGCTCATGATATCTGAGTCACAAGAGCGCATGCTCTACATTACTGACGAACAAAGACTATCAATATTGCAGTCGATTCTCAGTAAGTACGGAATCAAACATTCTATCCTTGGAACCGTCCAAGAGCACCAAGACCTTATAATCAGGCATTCAGGCAAGGTCATTATGCAGATGCCTTCGCATCTGGTTGCCCACGCACCACTTGCAGATAGAGTCGCAAAGCGGCCTACATACATAGACAAGCTGAAAAAAACAGTTAACCGACCGAGCCAGCCCTCAAACCTTGGGAAGGTCTTACTATCGCTCTTGGCAAACCCCACAATAGCAAGTAAGCAATGGGTCTATCAACAATACGATCATGAAGTGGGAATAAGAACAGTGATCAGGCCAGGGGCAGCCGACGCAGCAGTAATGAGACTTGACAACGGCAAATTTGCTGCATTCAAGCTGGATGGTAATTCGAAGCACTGTTACCTTGACCCGTACCAAGGAACTTTGGGATGTCTCTCAGAAGGACTCAGAAATATCGTTTGCACAGGCGCTGAACCAATTGGAGTAGTAGACCATCTGCAGTTTGCAAGTCCAGAGGACCCAGAGATTTACTGGACTTTTGTTCAGACGGTAAATGCAATAGTAGACTATTGCAAGTTCATGGAAATCCCAGTAGTCGGAGGCAAGGTAAGCTTTTACAACGAAACTGCTAAGGGTCCAATCAAGCCGTCGCCTGTCATAGGCACGCTTGGCCTAGTCGAGAGTGAATCGTTTCTCACGCAAATGGCATTCTCATCCAACGAGTCAATCTTTATCGTTGGACATACTCGGCCAGAAATGGGTGGTTCCGAATACTATGAATATTTTCATGAAATAACAGGTGGCACGGTTCCACAGCTAGATTTGAAAGTGGATAGGCAAAATAGGGACGCCGTGATGAACCTTACAAAAGAGGGTCTTGTGAGCTGCGCACATGATTGCTCAAAGGGTGGCATAGCAGTTGCACTTGCTGAAATGGCAATAGCTGGCTCGATAGGGTTCAAAGTTCAGCTTGAGTTTGTACCCAACTCTTGCAAACAGATAGACGAACTTTTATTCTCAGAGACACAGTCTCGCTATATCATTGCATCAAAGGATCCAGAGAATGTCCACAAAGTGTTGTCGGCTAAAGGCGTGTCCTTTGCAGAAATTGGCAAAACTATACCTTCCAACGTCGAGTTTGTCAAGGGCCGGCGACATATGATCAGTTTGTCTTTGAAGCAGTTGCAGCCAAACTTTTACTCTCTTGAAAAGAGACTGTAGCTATGAAGAAGATATATTTTTAATAGCTTAATGCTCAATCAACTCTAACTTGGGGTGGAGGCATTGGTTCATGAAAACTGCGGCGTAATTGGGATCCTTTCGCTTGATGGGCATAATGTGATACCTTTTGTCATAGATTCGTTACGAGCTTTACAGCACCGCGGGCAAGAGGCATGGGGTATTGCAGTTCCAGGCAAGCCTCCATTCAGGAGGCTTGGGCTGGTCTCTTCCGCTGCATCAGACTTCCCAATGATAATCAGTGGATACAAGTCGGACACGGCTATCGGACACGTCCGCTATTCTACGCTTGGCAAGAGCACGATTGAAAACGCCCAGCCTCTCAAAGTTAAGGACCTCTGTGTTGCACATAACGGCACAATTGCCAATGTTGAAGAGCTGTCAGGCATGGTTGGGGGTTGCACCTTTACCCCGCAGACGATGAGCGACACTCTTGTGGCGGCTCAGCGCCTTGTCATGCTTATGGCAGATAAAGAGGATATGGCCGAGGCGATGCATATTTTGAAAGGAGAAATGGTCGGCTCCTTCTGCTTTACATTTCTGACAGACGAGGGTTCTGTGTATGCAGCCCGAGATGTACGCGGCTTCCGTCCGTTAGTCCTAGGGTACCATATAGAAACCAACACCTACATTGTTGCTTCAGAATCATGTGCACTTGCAGCAGTCGGAGCGCAACTGACACGGGATGTAGAACCGGGCGAGATCCTGAAGATAGGCAAGGGCGGTTTAACTTCGCAGCATTTTGCCAACGAAAGGCCTCATGCCCACTGTGCATTTGAATATACATATTTTGCACACCCATCCAGCATAATGGAAGGAATCAACATTTACGCCGCAAGGAAGAGGATAGGGCAATTCCTTGCAAAGAAATTTCCTCTAAAGAATGCAGACGTTGTAGTCCCAGTCCCTGACTCGGCACGACCAGCGGCGCTGGGGTATGCCCAGGAGCTCGGCCTTCCCTTTGAAGAAGGGTTGCTGAAGGACAGGTACACCAAGCGAGGCTCAATGCGCAGCTTTATCGAGCCGTATCAAGACAATAGACTAGAGATAAACAAGGGAATAATGCCTATCCCCGAGGTGGTTGAATACAAGCATGTTGTTATTGTGGATGACAGCATCGTAAGAGGCACAAGCTCTGCTGAGATAATCAGAACGCTTATCACGGCGGGGGCAAAAAGAGTGAGCCTTGTAGTTACATATCCCCCTATACGTTATCCATGCTATGCCGGCATCGACTTTCCGTCGCAGGAGGAATTAATAGCGTACCAGCATGACACTGCTGAAGAATCAAGCTACAGCATAGGATCGCGTGTCGCGGAGGTAATAGGGGCCGACTATGTAGGCTACAATGACACTGCTAATCTTGCAAAAGCAATAGGGATGTCCGAGGAAGAGCTCTGCTTTACCTGCTCTACAGGCAATTATGCGCCGCTTGGAATACGCCCAGTGTTTAAGTCTAGGATACAGATGAAAGGGGAATAATAATAAATGATAAAAGATAAAAAATAAAAATAAAGAAAATGAAAATGAAGTTAATAATAGCTTAAATATTCTTCTACTCAATCTTTTATAATGCGCATAGTGCTTATTGTAATAATAGCATCTGGCATAATTGCAGTCTCCCTTGTCGCAATGTTTGCTTCTGCCCTTCCGACAAGAGATTACGATCTTAGTGTAGATGCACTCAAGGACGAGCAGTCACTCTTTACAAATGCGCGGGTAGTCATAAAGAATACTGGTAGGCTGCCTCTTACAAACGTGCTTGTTGATTATGGAAGCGAAAGGGAGCCTCAAATAGACAATCTGCAGCCGGGCGAGACACGAACGCTTTCTCCACCTGAAGGTGTACAGCTCGATCAGGTTACGGTCACTGCTGATCCAGACATTCATGTAGTACAGTTCTATAGAACTCCGTGGAAATTACCTGGGATGATCGGCTCCTAGCCTGTTTAAATAATGTGCAACAAAATTAAGCACATGGAGAAAGACTCTCATTCGGATGATGAAATAAGGAAAATGTATACGTTGAGAAACATCGCAGTAGTAGGAATGTCAAAAAATGAGGAGAAGGCAGCTCACTATGTGCCAAAGTACCTAATCGATCATGGATACAATGTTATTCCGGTCAACCCTACTACGACAGAAGTCTTGGGACGCAAGTCATATCCTACTGTCAGTAGCATACCAGACAGAATAGACATCGTCGATATTTTCAGACCTTCAAGAGATGTCCCGCAGGTGGTCGAAGATACCCTAAAGAAGGAAGGCACCAAGGTGATCTGGATGCAGGAGGGTATATACAGCAAGGAAGCAGAGAAGATGGCCAAGGAAAAGGATATTTCTGCAGTCTATAACAGATGCATGATGGCAGAGCACAGGAGGCTGTTCAGTGACTGAGTTAAATTATACAGATGATGATACATTATCTGATGTCAAGTATAGACAGAATTTTACTTGCAATCAAAGCTATTCTAGAAGAACTTCAGAAACAAAATGTCTTTTTCAAAGTAAGTGTTGACAGAGACGCCGGCATTGTCAGGATCTATGGGGAAGATTCTCACTATATCAAGCGGGCATCTTCGGGTCTAGGAGAAGTGCTAGAGCTTGCATACACTACTGCGGAGCATCATCCATACTGGGCACTACTATATAACGGTACAGAAATCTGCAAGACTGTTTTAGAGAGATGGGAGTCTGAACTTACTACCGACCAGATAAGTGAGATCTCCTGGCGCTGCGACGAAATCAAGATGGCTCTTGGAAGGCTGGAGAAATAAGTTGGTAGCGAGACCAGTTCAAGAACAGTAATAACGAGATATCGGCAATACAAGTCTTTAGGAAAAGAAAAGCAACGAAATCGCAGTGCCATTGTAATTATTATTATTATTATAATATCATCGTCATTATCATTATCATCGTGCTGTCAATTCTACTTTGAGGTTAGACGCAGCAAGTAGCTATAGACGCATCAATAAGAGCTGCCGTAAATGAACTAGCCAGCATTTTCAAGCAAACTGATAGATGGCATAGGTTACTTGAAAATGCTAATGAAAGATAACTTGCTCATTCCAAGCATACAATCTCTCAAGAGAATCTTCAAGGCTCAGGCTAAAGCACATATGTATGTAGTGAAAAAATTTCATCAAGCTGACACACACACACGCACACACCCTTGTGTATATAGAGCAAATAGAGTGACTAAACAAAGTTAAATGCCAAACAACAACAAAAGCTTCAACCTTCTGAAGCAGATAATGTCGGTTGCTAATAAGCGAGCAGTAAATCTTATCCGTCAGCAATACTATAGTAACACGGTATATATGCAGATCTCAATTCCAATCGCCAAGCAAAGAAAAAAAATTGCACTCGCGGAGAAGCGGGATTTCTTTATCCACCTATCGCTTCTTGGAGGATTTCTATCTTTAGTAGGGTACCTTGCAATCGTCTGTCACCACGTACACTGAGCAGCGTATATAAACAATAATAATAATGTGAAAAACCATGATCAAGATAGGGCTGATTGGCAAGACAAACACAGGCAAAACGACGTTCTTCAATTCCGCCACACTGATGTCTGCAGAGGTGTCCAATTACCCATTCACCACAAAGAAGCCTACTGTAGGCAATGCTCATGCCATAACACATTGCGTTCACAAGGAGTTTAACCTGCAGGATAATCCCAAGAACTCTGGCTGTATAGATGGCTGGCGCTTTATTCCAGTTGAGCTTGTCGACCTGCCTGGTCTGATCAAGGGTGCATGGGAAGGCAAGGGACTTGGCAACCAATTCCTTACAATAGCTGCACAGTCAGACGCATTGCTCCACATTGTTGACGCGTCAGGCAGTATTGACGCGTCAGGCAAGATCGCAGAGCCTGGCACAGGCGACCCGGTTGCAGATATTGCAGACATCGAGGAGGAGCTTGTAATGTGGTATCTGAAGCTGCTTGAGGCAAACAGGGACAAGATATCGCGTGTCATAGGCTCAGGTATGAACACAGTTGCTGCCATAACGGAGGTTTTCCGCGGCATCGGGGTAAGAGAAGATCATGTCAAGCTTGCCCTTGCACAGAACAATCTGGCTGAGACTATATTTGACAACTTTGGGATACAGGAGAGCAAGGACTTTTGTTGGAGCTTACGCGATATTTCAAAGCCTACGTTAATAGTTGCAAACAAAGTTGACCTTCCTACAGCCACAGAAAACTTTAAGCGTCTGCGCGAAGAATATCGTGACATTATAATAATTCCTGCAAGCGCTGACGCCGAACTTACGCTTAGACTTGCGGAAAGCAAGAGGATTATTCGATACATTCCCGGCGACGAACGCTTTGAAATAAAGGATCAGACAAAGCTCAGTGACAAGCAAAAATGGGCACTTAACTTCATACGCAAAGATATCCTCGGCGAATATATGCGCACAGGCGTGCAGTTTGCGATAAATGTAGCTGTGTTCAAGCTGCTCAAAATGAACGCCGTATACCCAGTTGCTGACGTCCAAAAGTTCTCAGACAAGCATGGAAATGTGCTGCCAGATGTATACCTCATGAGGTCAGGAGCTACCGTGGAGGATCTGGCGAAGGAGATCCATAGCGATCTGGCAAAGGGCGTAATATATGCCCTTGATGGCAGAGACGGCATCAGGTTGCCTGTGAACTACCAGCTGAAGGATCGTGATGTGTTATCCATAGTATCGGCGAGGACAAAGAAAAAGTGACTGACATGGCATCAGCTCAGCTAATGCAGGAAATACAAAATATCTTGCGTCGGGAGCCTTCAAAGATGTACTCAAGGGAAGAGATCCTTAACCTCCTTGCCCCAAAAAAGAAGGATCATGAAATTGAACAATTGCTGGCTGAGCTCGAAGTTGGTAGTTCACTTAGAGAAGGCAAATCTGATGTTTACTCAACTTGCCTAGGAGGTACCGTCTATTACAAATGGAACAAAACAGTTATCAAGTAGTTAGCTAATCTTTTTCGCTCGGAAGGACAGCAATGCTTTTTAGAGTTGAATAAACTGAGAGATATCTTATGCCTTTTTCAGTGGTTCGGTAAGCCATATGTGTTCTCTCTTCGTCGGCGAGTTGTACTACTAGCTTTTTAGTAATAAGAACATCAAGATACTGTCTAAGCTGTCCACTTGTAAGGTTAGCGCGAGTAAG
>JBJMEE010000027.1:0-3428 GCA_045809585.1 Nitrososphaera sp.
GGTGCTACAAATGGGTAGACGTCTTCGTCAGGATCAATTGGGATGTCTATTACCGTTGCTACATCAGATTTGAGCGCCGCTTTGATAGCTTTCTCAAGCTCGTGCATCGACTCTGCTCTTATGCCCTGAGCGCCATATGCGTCGGCTATCTTGACATAGTCGGGGCAATTGTGCTGATGTACTCCACTGTAGCGTCTGTTGTAAAATGTGCGCTGCCACTGGGCCACCATTCCAAGCATATAGTTGTTCATGAGGAATACTATTACTGGGAGCTTGTCAAGCACCGACACTGCAAGTGAGTTTTCAGTCATGTTAAAGGATCCGTCGCCTGCGATATCGACTACAGGAACATTCGGTCTGGCAGCCTTAGCGCCTATTGAAGCTGGAAATCCAAAGCCCATTGTCCCAAGGCCGGTCGAGCTGAAGAATGTGCCAGGGCCTATCACGTCGAAGTGCAGAGATGCCCACATTTGGCACTGGCCTACTTCTGTGGTGACTATCGCATTGGCCGGCAATAACTCGCGCAATTTCTTGAGCGATTTTCTCGCAGTTATCTCTCTTGGGTAGTCCTTGAGGGTTTCAGCGTAGTACTGTATAAGCTCTTTTCTACGCTTCAGCCATGGGTTATCTGAGTCTTTTTTAATCATTCTCTTTGAGAACATCTTAACAAGCGTGCGGAGCGAGGACTTCACATCGCCTACCAGTGCGACGTCTACTGACTTGTTCTTTCCGATCTCTGCCGGGTCAATATCCATATGGATTATGCTCATACCCTTACCAAACTCGTCAAATTTGCCGACAGATCTGTCCGAAAATCTTGCACCTACAGCCACGATGCAGTCTGCCTCTACGATTATCTTGTTGGCTTCTGCATGGCCATGCATTCCTATCGGTCCCATGGCAAGCGGATGGTTCTCAGGAAATGCGCCCTTGCCTTTGAACGTAGTTACAACCGGTATCTTGACAAGCTCTGCAAGAGCCTGGAGTTCCGAAAAAGCTCCTGAGAGGATTACACCGCCACCTGCCATTATTATCGGCCGCTCGGCGTTAAGTAAGAGCTCGACTGCCTTGACCATCTCTGAGAGGTCTGCCTCTACGTTTGGATTATAGCCTCTAACCTTGATAAGCTCTGGAAACTTCATATCAGCTGTCGCCTGTTGCACGTCCTTAGGAATATCAACAAGCACTGGGCCGGGCCTGCCGCTCTCTGCAATGTAGACTGCCTTTTTAATCATTTCTGGAATTTCGACTGCAGCCTGTGGTTGGAATGAGTATTTTGTGCAGGGGTTTGCCACCCCAATAATATCTGTCTCTTGGAAGGCGTCTTTGCCTATCATGGCAAGCGGGACCTGACCAGTTACGGCTACAATCGGAGAAGAATCTGCATATGCAGTAGCAATGCCTGTAATGAGATTTGTGGCACCCGGACCTGAGGTCGCAAAGCAGATACCTGCCTTTCTCTTTATTCTGGCGTAGCCATCAGCCATATGAGCAGCCGATTGTTCGTGCCTTACTAGGATGTGCCTAAAGTTTGCGTCTACCAAGGCATCGTATATCGGCAGGTTTGCTCCTCCCGGAAGTCCAAAGACTGTGTCTACGCCCTCCTTCTCAAGGGCTTGAATCAACGCTTTTGCGCCTGTCATTTCAACCAATTTTATCTCTCACCAAATTATTTGCATAAGCCGTGCTTGCTAAAGCACGAGTTTGCCCTAGGCAATCCTCAGCAGAACCAGAACATGAATGTTGTGTCCATAACAATATCCGCAGTCAGCTCGAGGCATTTTTGTTTATGAGGAGGGAAATTATTTATAAAGTTTATGGGAAATATATGATAAAATCCACTCAAAAGATATTATACCTCAAACAATGAAAAATCAATTTTTACCTGATCTTCCACAAGTTTTATTTTTTGATTATTATTGTAAAGTGCAGTCAATGGTTCATCACTGACTTATTAATTCCATTTCCCCTTTGTACCTATCTGCTTTATTCACGAAGCAGAGCTTTACATATACACTGCCCTTAGTAGTTTCTTAAGGGCGACAGTTTGTAATCCTTCCGTTCAAATAACAGTTAGTAGAGATACCACTGTTCCTTTTCATACAAGTCCTAACAAAAGCAGCAGCACAGCTGCGGCTAGATATATCAATCCCCCTATCGCCAGTTTTCGGCATAATCAGTTCTTTTGGCCTCGTTTAGTCGCAGATTAAGTAACAATATAGTCGATGCGATGAAAGGGATTATTGCTGATGCAATCATTGTTCTATCTTGCAATGGCAGCGAAGAAGTTCTTGATATAGAGGCAAGAGAAAGAAGAATAAGAACGCCAGAAATTATTGTTGCATTTGCTTGAATTAGATCGTTATCATCAAAAACTATTCAGTCTCAATTAGCTGGATAGTAGTATTTAGAAGATAAGAAAAACAAAAAGTAAGGAGCCCTCATATTGCTCTTCTTTATCCTTGGTTATCCCTGTCCTGCTTGAAGTAACGGAATGTAATGGCATTCCATATCCTCTAAGGTCATACCGAATCCACACTTTATTTCCAGCTCCTGGCCTTGTGAGGTGTTGTTCTCCGCTTCGCTAATGACCCTCCTAAGTTCATTTGTGATTCTTTCAGTTATCATCTCGGTGCTTGCAAATGGGTTCGGAAGAGTAGCGTTTGCAGAAGCCGTGGTGGTGTTGCCTGCCATTACATATCCTATCGTTGGAGAAGAACTGAAATCAGATGTGATGGTGGATACAATTAGATTTTCTGCTGACCTTATAGCACTTCTTTCACCTGCAAATGTATAAGTTGTATCAAAGCTGCCAACACTGGACGAGCCACCAGATATGACATATGAGTTTGTGCCATCCTTGGTTATGTAAATAGTAGACTGTTGCCCTTGTGAGGACGTTGTCGTTGCTCCAGTTGTGGTGGTCTCATTCTCTCCTTGTTGAAAAAGTGGTGTAGCAAGCACGGCAACATTCGGAAAAGTTGTTGCGGCTGCTGCAATTGCAATTATCATCGCTGTTATTGCCGTCGTGATGGATGCTTTCTTTATATTCATTTCAAACGGAAGTGTCCTTGATATATATAAAGACTATGTTCCTAAAATGGGATTTATTTTATAAAAAACTTATGTTGAATAGTTTTTTCGTTATTGGTATGTAGAATGGTTGGTTTTGTCTTGCAACTACTTACGAATGAGATTTGAATTGCTAGCCTCATCGCAAAACGAACAAAAGATTTAGAGTTTTATAATACATAACTTTGAATTACTACTTCCTAAGTACTCTAAAAAAACTGTATGATATAGAGATTGACCATAGGTATCCTTAAAGGCTGCAATATCCTCTAAATTTTCAGAGGAATCTGGATAGTGAAGATCAGAGCTTCATTCTGAATCTATCTGGCACAATCATTTGCGCAGCTTGCGATTTA
>JBJMEE010000028.1:0-5635 GCA_045809585.1 Nitrososphaera sp.
GATTCAGCTAGTGCGGGTATGAACCCACTGGCCCTCCTCTACCTCCTAGTTACATATAGCCTACTACTGAAATAGTCTATGAGTGAAATCTAATATTATCCACAGCTCATCATCAATTTAAAAATACTGTGGAAACACGTATTTTATTAAAAGTGCCAGAATTTAACACGCAAGCAGAAAGTGAGTAACAGTTTATATTT
This sequence comes from Nitrososphaera sp., assembly GCA_045809585.1. Lineage (GTDB taxonomy): Archaea > Thermoproteota > Nitrososphaeria > Nitrososphaerales > Nitrososphaeraceae > Nitrososphaera. Next base: position 201 of record JBJMEE010000028.1, read on the forward strand.
ATTATAGGAAATATAGATCCGGACTTTAATTATATTCTTTATGCAATCTTATATTAAACTCAACCTGGAGGAAAATTAGGTCTGATTTTATAGTTAAATAAAACCAGAGTATAAACACTCAATAGATAAAAGGTCTCTATTCAGAAATGGAGTTATGTGTTCTATCATTGGCATTATTAGCAAGAATATCGTCGCGCCAGCATTAGTCGAGAGCCTCAGGAGAATGGAATATAGAGGCTATGACAGTGTGGGGGTAGCGACACTTTCAACTAATAATAAGAAGATTTCAGTAAGAAAAGGGATTGGCAAGGTAGGTCAAGTGAACAACCGTCTTGACCTTGAAGGAATGGAAGGCTTTGTTGGCATCGGCCATACCCGGTGGGCTACGCATGGAGGTGTCACAGACTACAACGCTCATCCTCATTCTTGCTGCACCAACGACATTGCAGTTGTACATAATGGAATAATTGAGAATTACCTACCGCTCAAGGAAGAGCTGGTTAAGAAGGGGCACAGATTCCGAAGTGAGACAGATACCGAAGTCATTGCTCATTTACTTGAAGAGTCTTACAAGACAGGCAGAGACATCAAGCACGCAATGATGGAGACAGTAAATCAGCTTCAAGGATCGTATGCATTTGTTGCTATATTTGCAGATGGGACACTTACATGCGCTCGCCTTGACGAGCCGCTTATCATTGGGATTGCTGACAATACATATTATGCATCAAGCGACGTGCTTGGCTTTTTGCAATACACAGATCAGGCGATGTTTCTAGATAATCGAGATATGGCAATAATAGACAAGGCCGGTGTCAGTATTGCTAATTTCAGCGGCGAGCCGGTGACAAGGAGCGTCACCAAGGTCGCATGGGAGCTTGCTGACGCCAACAAGGGCGAATTTGCACACTATACAATCAAGGAAATATTTGAGCAGCGCACAAGTGTCAAGGCAGCCACCTATCAAGACGAACACAATATAAAGGCATTCTGTGACTCAATTGTAAGCGCTAGCAATATCCTTGTTACCGGTAGTGGCACAAGTTATCATACTTCACTCATAGTCTCTATGATTGGCTCTCGCTTTTTGAAAAAGCACTTTGAGCCAGTCATGGCAAGTGAGTTCCAGTATAATATGGACTCGATAGACAAAGACACGGTAATTATTGCAATATCTCAAAGTGGCGAGACCGCAGACGTACTATCGGCGACCAAGCTCGCAAGGGAAGCTGGCGCAAAAATACTCTCCATTGTAAATGTTCAAACGTCCTCGCTTGCGAGGACTGCGGATGTTTCGCTTAGCATCAAGTCCGGTCCTGAGATCGGCGTTGCAGCGACAAAAAGCTTTACTGGTCAGTTGTCTCTTGTCTATGCAATACTTGACAGGATCAGCGGAGGCAAGATTGGCTTTGACAGAGAGGTGATTTCAGACAAGATATCTAAGATGCTCGCACAGCAGGCGAGTATCGAAAGGCTGGTGAATATTACAATGCCAAAGGTGAACGACATCTACCTCCTTGGCAGGTCTATCCATTTCCCAATTGCACTAGAAGGCGCGCTTAAGATGAAGGAGTTAGCTTATGTCCATGCAGAAGGAATTGCGGCAGGCGAGCTAAAGCATGGTCCGCTTGCCATGATGGACAAAAATGCAGTAGTCTTTGTGCTCAATCCTGACGACAGGACGTACAGCGACATGCTTTCTAGTGCGTACCAGGTGAAGGCAAGAGGCGCCAAGATAATTGGCATTTCAAATGTGCCAAATGAAATTTATGATGCGATGATAGAGATTCCCAAGATAGACAACGACTTGCTGTACCCGCTGGTTGAAATCATCCCCCTGCAGCTGTTCTCTTACTACCTTGCGCTGCAGAACAACGCGGATCCAGACTTCCCGCGGAACCTTGCAAAATCAGTCACCGTCAGGTAAAAAAGTATAATTAGTTTACTTGCATGACAACAGCTACGAAGAAGAAGATGGCAGGCAGTAGTGTAGAGGAAGTGAATTGCGAGAATTGCGGCAACCCCATTGATGCATGCATGTGCGTCTGCCCTTACTGCGGTCAGAAGGATTCATGCGAATGCTGTCTCTATGATGCCGCGACTGGCGGCGGATAGTTCTAAAGCATTAAAAGAAGGACGCGTGAAGAAATCAAGTTGGAAAAAACAATTACGAATTCGTTGAGCTGGGTAACTGGGGGAGCCCAAGGAAGCGGAGTCGATTCTGCTGCAAACATTTTTTCCCGTGCCTGCGCCATAGGAGGTCTGCACCTATTTGGCAAGAGAGAATACTATTCCAACATCAAGGGTGAGCACAGCTACTTTACTGTAAGGGTCAGCGACAAACCCTTGCATTCTCATGTTGACGAGATCAACATGCTTGTTTCGTTTGATGCTGAAACCATCTTTCGCCACTTTGAAGAGGTAACTGCAAGTGGTGCTATAATCTACGATTCAGGCATCGTCAACACCTTGCTTGATGAGGTGCCAACTGTTGATCATCCCGCCGCAGACCGAATTAAAAAGGTGCTGCAAAAGGCTGGCTTGGGATTTACAGTACAGGATGCACTCGAGCACGCCAAAAGACGTGGCGCAATCTTGTTCCCTATGCCGTTCTTTCAGCTCTTGCAAGAGTTTGCGCAAAAGGCAAACGATCCTGCGCTCAGCAGGCTGACCCGTATGATAAACGTCATGGCGCTTTCGGCTTCGATGGCAATAATGGATTTTGATACCGGGGTGTTAGCAAAGGCCATTCAATTCATCTTTCGCACAAAAAGGAAAGTAGCTGACCTGAACGTACAAGCTGCTGTTCACACATACAACTATGCCAAGGCAAAATTTGCAGGAAGCAACTTTAATTATCGTCTAAAGATAAGGCCTGCTCAGCCGGACACAATAATAGTACAAGGCAACCAGTCATCTGCTCTAGGCAAGATGGTCGCAGGCTGCCGCTTCCAGACCTACTACCCGATCACCCCTGCCTCAGACGATAGCGAGTTTCTTGAGGCAAATGAGATACTGGACCTCTACGATTCCGGCAAGAAAGGTTCGACTGTTGTCATCCAAACAGAAGATGAAATTGCAGCCATCACGATGGCGATTGGCAGCGCTCTTACCGGTGTCCGCACTGCCACTGCAACATCAGGCCCAGGGTTTTCACTGATGGCTGAAGCGCTTGGCTGGGCCGGTATGAATGAAGTACCAGTGGTGATCTCCCTTTATCAGAGAACAGGTCCTTCTACAGGTCTCCCGACGCGCCACGAGCAGGGAGACTTGAACTTTGCAATTAATGCAGGCCATGGAGAGTTCCCAAGGATAGTACTTGCATCAGGAGACATTGAGGAGAGTTTTTACGATACTATAAAGGCGTTTAACTTTGCAGACCGCTATCAGATGCCAGTGATACATATGCTGGACAAGGCAATAGCAAATAGCCTCATCACTTGCAGTAACTTTAACGTTAAGAAGGTAGCAATTGATAGGGGCTCGCGTGTAAGGCAGATAACAGAGGAAGACAAAGGAGTAGCCGGCAACTACCTCCGGTTCAAGTTGTCCAACAATCCTATAAGCCCAATGGTAGTGCTTGGCACCAAGGGTGCGATTTTTTGGAATAGCGGAGATGAACACACGGAGGAGGGACACATCACTGAAGATCCGGAGATACGAGTGCAGATGATGGACAAGAGAATGAGTAAGCTTGATGTTGCAATAAATGAAATACCCGATGAAGATAAAGCAGTGGTTTATGGCAGCGGCGACACAGTCATCGTCAGTTGGGGCTCAACCAAGGGTGCAATATTGGACGCCATGGACAAACTGGCAACCGAAGACGTGAAGGTTAAATATATCCAAGTTCGCCTTATGCAGCCATTCCCATCAGAGCTGGTCAAGTCTATGCTAAAAGACGCCAAGACTATAATAGACATCGAGATGAATTATACAGGTCAGTTGGGCTCGCTAATCCGCCAGCACACCGGGCTAGAACCATACTACCATATTGTAAAATATAACGGCAGACCGATGTCACTTGACGAGGTTTATAATGGTGTAAAGAGAATAATACATGGAGATGCTCCAAGGAGACAAGTGTTGAAAAGTGGCGCTTAAATTATCAGATTACAAGACAGATGTTCACAACGATTGGTGCCCTGGCTGTGGTGATTTCGGAATATTAAATGCCATCCAGATGGCGCTTGCAGATCTGCAAGTTCCACCACACAGGACCACAATATTTTCCGGCATCGGATGCTCCGGTAAGACGCCGCACTTTATCAAGACATATGGTATCCATACGCTGCACGGCAGGGTGCTGCCATTCGCACAAGGAGCCAAACTTGCGAATCCCGAACTTGAGGTTATCGCTGTGGGTGGAGACGGCGATGGACTTGGAATTGGTGCAGGCCACCTTGTGAGTGCAGGGCGCAGGAATGTCGATATGGTCTATATCATATTCAATAACGCTGTCTATGGTTTGACAAAGGGGCAGGCTGCGCCTACGCTCAAGCTGGGCATGAAGACAAAATCGCTGCCGCAGCCAAATGTTAATAATTCTGTCAATCCAATAGCTCTTACGCTTGTTGCTGGCTTTACTTTTCTTGCGCGAGGCTATTCCTATGATGTCCGTCATTTGAAGGAATTGATCAAGAAGGCAGTTGCCCACAATGGACTTGCATTCATTGACGTGTTACAGCCATGCCCTACGTATAATGATATCAACACCAAGGAATGGTTCCAAGGGGTTGACAACATTGATCCGAAAGCTGGCAAAGCTATGCCGAGGATGTATAAGCTGGAGGAAACAGGATACGATGGCGAGGTGCATAGCCCTGATGAGATAAATCAGAAAATGTCTCAAGTGATTGAAAAGTCAAATGAGTGGGGCAATAAGATACCGATCGGTGTTTTTTATCAAAATGAACATGTACCTACCTACCAAGAGAGGATAACTGCACGAATTCATGATTACATGGAGAATCCACCAGCCATGCAGCAAATTGCCGACAACGAGGGCAAAACGATCACAAACATAGATAAGTTGCTTGCTGATCTTCAAGTGGTCAAGTGACATGCCTAGTAAGGGCAAAATCGTTAAATAAAATTGCTAAATATTGCGGAGAGTGTATCAGCTTATCTTAAAATAAGGAAATAATTAGGAAACTCCGCTATGTAAGGATTGTTAGATATTTGCGGGATCGCGTTAGAATACACTATAAAATACCATATTAGTTTCCATTCCAATCCTTCTTTTTTGGGGAATTATATCTATTATTATTATTATTATTATATCGACGTAGAGACATCCTATGGGAAAGATCCACAGCTGCAATAATACCACAGATAGCACGGGTGTGGGAGGAAATGTATAAGTGTAAATGAGAGATTAGAAGTTACTTTTGCTAAAAGTCATCACTAGGTGACTATTCATAGTGAATAATTAA
>JBJMEE010000029.1:0-4697 GCA_045809585.1 Nitrososphaera sp.
GAAAGATACACCATCAGCAGCAGAAGAAGAAGATTACAGATGCAGGCTGTGCGGAAAACGTTTTGATAGTTTCGGAGATATGCAGCGGCATGAATTAATCAAGCATGTGCAAGAAGGTGATATTGATAATCAATTAGAGAAATAGATATTCACTTCATCCTCAATTACTTTGCATACGCATATGATGTCTGCTTCATACTTTACTAACTCTGCTTGTTTTTCTTTCTTTGATTATTCCTTCATCCTTGCCAAAGGGATGTCCACCAAACCCATGTCGCATCAGGGCGATTGATTTGTAGGCATCACTTTCATTCATTCTGGATTTGAATAACTCCATTATTGATTGTGATATGACAGGTATTGGAATTTCCTTATTGATGGCATCTTGTACTAACCAGTTTACTTCACCGGTATCTTCTATGTAGCTTTCAGTCTTTGCTAAGCCTTGTTCCCGGAGGCCTTTTTCCATGAGCTCCACAAGCCAACTTCTGATGACAGAACCATTTGACCAGTTCTTAAAAATTGCAGCCAAGTCTAGCTCAAAACCGCTTTTGCGGAGTAGCTCAACGCCTTCTCCTATTGATTGCAGCATACCAAACTCAATTCCATTATGAACCAGCTTTACGAAATGGCCAGTGCCGGGTTTACCAGTATAGACATACCCTTCCTTTACCGCCAATGCAGTCAAAATAGGCTCGGCTATCTTGATGCCTTCTTCTTTGCCACCAACCATAAAACAAGCGCCATGTCGGGCACCTTCTAGTCCTCCACTCGTGCCGCAATCTAGGAAATAGATTCCCTTCTCATGCATCTTCTTCTCCCTTTCAATAGAATCAAGGTAGAATGAATTGCCTCCATCCATTATCACGTCTCCCTTTTCAAGATGAGGTACTAGCTCGTCAAGCACGCCATCTACTGTCGGACCGGCAGGCAGAGAAAGATATACTACTCTAGGATGCTTCAGAAAGCCAACAAAGGACTCATAATCTATCACTACTTTGACACCCTGCTTCTCCAGCTCTGGCTTTTTGCTGCGAGCTTTGCCTATGATTTGTATTTTTTTCTCATTGGCTTGCAATGCAAGGTTTCCGCCCATCTTGCCTAATCCGATTATTCCAAGCTGCATTGTCACTAGCCGCCTTCTCCTCCTTTCTTCCCAGTAAACCCTCCAAATGCTAAAAATTCTACCATTTCGTTGCTGTCGTTTGTTATCGAATGGTTGGTTTTTTCCGGAATGTAAATAACATCTCCATCTCTGAACTTGGCTATTTCATCACCTATCTTTATGTGTCCGCTTCCATTGATTATGTAATATATCTCCTCGTGATCCTGGTGTTTATGCGGCTCATATGAGAGGCTTGGCTGTAACTTTGCTAGTGAAACATAGGTTATACTTTTCAAACATTGGAACTTGGGATCGACTTCAGCATCTATATCTCCATGGGTCTTGGTGTCCATAGAAAGCAACCGCCAATCTAACCCGCTCTTGTGTGCTATAGTTGGGTAGACGTTTCTCCAGTTCTGGACTATCAGAGCCAATGACTAGTCACTGCCCCACAAGTTATTTTACTATATCAAAAAGGACTGCTCTAGCAGGCGAACCGTCGATCCCTTTAAGGGGCAAGGGCAAGCACACAAAAAACATCCTGCTACCGGCAAACGGCTTCAAATTAGCAAGGTTTTCAATTATGCCAACGTTGCAGGCAAGCAGCATCTTGTGAACAGGGGCATCCTTTCTTCCATATTTTTCCACACTGGAAGTGTCAATGCCAACGCACTTGATTCCGCGCTCCACGAGCCATTCAGCTGCAGAAACTTCGAGATAGGCAAAGTCAGTGAGCCGGTCACCCGAGTCGGTGCTGATCAGCACAATGTCGTTGCTTCTGATATCGTTGCCAGAAAAGTCATTGGCGCTTATGCTGTTTCTTCCAGAAGCATCAATAATTACCGCCTCGCCAATAAATTTATCGAGAGGCTCCGTGTCTATGCTGTTTCCCTCTTGCAGAAAGTGCCACGGCGCATCAACATGAGTTCCAGTGTGAGAGCCAAGCATGATTCTAGTGACGTTAGCTTTATTGCCTTTAATTGTCGCATAAGGGTCGAATTCTGGCTGAGGGTCTCCGGGATAGACCGCCATATCAAGACTTATTGTGCGGGTCAAATCATGGATTTTCAATAGTTTCAAAAGAGCCATCCTCTTTCGCCTTGTAGTATGCGTTTGCGTGCCTTGTAAAGAGCCCTACTTCAATCACGCCTGCAATATTTTTGAGCTCAACTTCTTGTCGGCTTATGTCTGATGGAAAATCAAATGAGGTATCTAGGATAAAGTTACCATTCTCTGTAACGTATGGATATCCTTCCTTTAGCATCCTCATTTTCGGCCTGCCACCAGCAATATCTTCAAGTTTTTTCTTTACAATGTGAATTGCAAAAGGGTGTATTTCAATTGGGACTGGCCAGCTGAATGTGGGTACAAATTTTGTGGATTCTACTGCAATCACAATCCGCTTGGCGGCTGAGTGGACTATTTTCTCTCGCAATAGAGCGCCACCACCGCCCTTTATCATGTTAAATTTAGCATCAACTTCGTCTGCACCATCAAAAACAACATCAACTTCAGGCATCTTGTTCTCATCAACTAGTTTTAGCCCGCTGCATTGAGCTTCCAATTTTATCTGAAACGAAGTGGGGATACACTCAAGAGTTTCCTTGCCATCGAAATTTGCCATTTCTCTTACGATAGAAGCCGCCATCGGGCCACTTCCGAGGCCGATGACCTGATTGGGTCTTACAAAGTGTTTTACTGCTTTTTTAGCTAAATTTCTGGCAGCCTCTTGGAATGAGCGCGGTACCCAGTTTGTTTCCTGCAGGTCCGCATGCATGGCTTAGCTTGTGCCATATCTATTAAAAGAGTTGCAACAAATGCAACTGATACACCTAGGCAGAAGCAGCCATTTTTCTGCCAGCGGGTTCACCCTTGAAATGCGGCATTACCTTTTTGCTAAACATTTGGATAAATTTTATCTCATCTGGGCTGGTGCTGTGGATATGGACTCTTGTAAAGCCTGCTTTGAAGTACTCCTCTATTGATTTTATGCAATCCTCAATTGAAGTTGTTATTTGAATAGCTTGCTTTAGTTTCTCATCAGGGACTTCCTTTTCCGATTTTCTCTGCAGCTTTCTAGGGTCACTGATGTCAGAATCGAATACATTCTTTATCAGAGTAGCTCGCCAAAAGGTTGCAGACTTGAATGCCTCTTCGTAATCTTCGGAAAATGATACCTTGTATTCTGCTATTTTTTCTAAAGAATTTAGATCTCTTCCCTCTTTTTCTGCCGTGGAATCGAAAACACGAAGCACATTGCCTGCTTCGGTAGGTTGCAAATATGATATCAAGCCATCTGAGTATTTCGCAGCAACCTTTGTTGCCTGTTGTCCAGTCGCTGCCATGTAGATAGGAATCCTGCTAGCTGGCAGAGTGTACAATTTGGCGTTACGGATAAGAAAATAATCTCCGTTGAAATTCACAAATCCTTGATTAGCTTTCCCTTGGTCCCACAGTTGCCTGATTATATGAATTGCTTCTTCTGTTCTCGTAAGTCTTGCGCGGGGTCTCGGCCAATCAAATCCAAGCGGCGACTCGTTCATGGCTTCTCCGCTACCCAGACCAAGTCCAATTCGACCCGGATAAAGCACATCAATGGATGCAAAAGCTTGAGCGATAATGGCTGGATGATATCGGTAGACTGGTGCAGTAACACCAGTCACAAACTGCATCCTTTTTGTGCGCTCGGCAGCGGCTGCAATCCAGATCCAGGTAAAGTTGCCATAGGCATTGTCATGCCACCAGGGATGGAAATGATCGCTTGTCATTGTTGTGGTAAAACCACTTTTTTCCGCCTCTGCAACAAATTTGAGTAATTCATGCATTGAGTACTGTTCATGAGCGGCCCAATATCCTATTGAAACCATCAGTAGAGAAAGGCATGCTAATGGCAAGAATGTTTGTGATGATAGTTCTATTTATTTAAGACATGGAATATCAGAATTGGGCATAATTATCATATAATCGTTATTTACCTCTTGACACGGATGGCGACAGCAATCGCTATATCTTTACTGAGAGAGGTCATGTCTTTTCTGATAAGTTCAGTAGCAACGAAAGTCATCGACAAAGAAGTGGAGTAGGCTAGTTAAGGTGTGTTAGCGAGTAGGGAAGACCTAAGAAAGTAGTAGCACTGTCTTAAGGTTTCACAGCGAGTTCGTTGGCCTCTAACTGAAAGTTTTGCGAGCAATCATTTCTGTAGTTACTAGACCAGTAAGGTTGCCCTTGTTGACAACAGGCAAGCGGTTTATTCCATTCTGCTTTAGTATGGCAAGTGCCTTTTCGGCAGATTCGTCAGAATCTATTGTGATGATAGGGAAACTCATTATATCCTTCAGCGTAACCTTGAATGGTCCCTTGTTTTGAGCTACTACCCGGAATATGATGTCCCTTTCAGTGACTATTCCAACGGGGCTTCTTTGCCTCGAAGTGGAATCATGATGAGTAACTATGATGGTGCAGCTTTCTTGCTCGTACAATGTCTTTGCTGCTTCGGCCACAAGAGTATATTCATCCAAGCTCACAAAAGTCGTGCTGGCTATATCCGTGACTTTATTATCTGTATGGGATGACCTTTTTGCAGACATTGCGA
>JBJMEE010000030.1:0-16588 GCA_045809585.1 Nitrososphaera sp.
CGATGACGGAGCCAATGACGATGACGATGACGGAGCCAATGACGATGGGGGGATAAGTTCTCGCGGAGACCGTTTTGCTCGCGATGACTATGATGGAGATGACGATGACGGAGCCAATGACGATGGGGGGATAAGTTCTCGCGGAGACCGTTTTGCTCGCGATGACTATGGATGACTATGATGCAGATGCCAAAGGCTAATAGAAAGGTCAAATGCTAGTGGTGAAACAACAACATCAACAACATCAACGCATGAGGAATCGATATCACGCGCAACAACACCAAAAGAAGAATTGACATAAGAGCCAGAACAGTGGGTTTATGCAAAGTGCTCTGAATCCCTACCGACAGATAGTCTAGATAGTAAAGAACACTGAGACTTTTTTACAAGTTGGTTACCTCATATTTATCGCTGCAGGCATCTTGACATATTCGTGGCCTTATGCTAGAGCTGCAAAAGCTTTGTATCATCGCCGTCTCGCTCAACTTGCCTATGCTCAGGATTGCGATACAAAAACTCCTGAACCACCCGCGCAGACGACTTATGGACTAGTCTGGAACAAAAAAGAATGCTATCGCAATTATGATATAGACTGCAGTCAGCATTACTCCTTCAAACCAATTACTTCTCCCATCATGTACTATCAAATTCAGTATTATTGCTGCTAGAAAAAGTGTCGCAAGCTCCAACAGGGTAAATACGAGCGTAAATGGCTGTCCCATTGCGATGCCTGCAAATACCAGAATCGGAACTACAAAAAGTGCAATCTGGCTACCAGATCCTGCTGCTATACCAATCGAGAGCTCAATCTTGCCTTTTCTTGCAAGGAGAATTGCGCTGCTGTGCTCGGCTGCATTGCCAACTATACCGACGATTATTGCACCAACGAAGAGTTGACCAAAGCCAAGTACTTCACCTGTCTTCTCGACAGAAGCCACCAATATCTCGCTTACTACTACGACACCAGCCATGCTTGCTGCAAGGAGTAGGAACGACTTCTTCTTGCTCCAATGTGTCCCACTGCTTTCATGTATTTCCTGTGAAGTTTCAGGCGGTGTGAACAGGTGCTTGTGAGTAATGAAGGTGAACATTATTCCAAGAATGTAAACAATCAAAAGGATGACTGCTAGTGCATCACTCAGTATTTGTACCTGCACCTGCGTTTCTGAAGTTGAAAGTATGGTGGTTGCTAAGATGGTTGGAATTGCAAGACCGATTATCGCCAAGAAAAGCATTGATGATTGCATGCCGATATTTTCTCTGCTGAAGCTTAGCTCTTTATGTCTAAAGCCACCCGCGATAACACTCAACCCAAAGATGAGAAGTATATTGCCAATTATTGATCCAGTAATGGATGCCTTTACTAAGTCTAGGAGACCTGCGTTTATAGCTACTAAAGAAATAATAATTTCTGCAGCATTACCGAAGGTAACATTCAGAAGTGATCCTACTGTGGGACCATAGTGGGTTGAAAGATGTTCTGTGGAATCGCCTATCATCTTTGCAAGTGGAATCAGTGCTATTGCTGATATCACAAATAGGACCAAATCGTCAGCATGCGCAAACTCCAATCCGACAGCTATTGGGGTAAAAATTAGAAGGATGTAAATGGCCGACGATTTTGACAGCTTGATAGATTTGAGCAATGTTACGGCATCTTAATAATCCTCCTCTATCAATCTTTTTTAATATTACTGGAAACATTCTACATCATGCCTCTATTCTCTAATCAACCCCCCTTTCTGATACCGGCTTAAGCAATATTATCTATTGAATAGGTCGAAAAATGTCTAGGTTTGTATATGATATCCTTCAAACCAGCATTGTAAATTTAAATTAGCTACAATGGATAATTCTTGATTGCGGCAAGTAGAGAAAAGAATTTTATTAATACAAAATTATGAGAAAATACTGTACGTATCTCCTTGTTATGAAGGAATGTATAATCTCTTGTTCAAATAACAGTCAACAATCAGCTAACTAATAGTGCGGGGGGTGGGATTCGAACCCACGAATCCCTAAGGAACAGGGTTGCAGGAACCAACCGGCTCATTCTAAGCTTCGCACTTTTTCTTTTTCTAGCGAGAAAAAGAAAAAAAGACCTGCGCCGTTGACCGGGCTTGGCGACCCCCGCCCTACTACGACTGCAAGAACCCTCAGCCAAATTTATCTATTTATATCTTGGGAACTGTAAATTGACAATACATAGATGCAAGCATCCAATGCAAGGCCGCGGCTCTTTGGCACAAATGGAGTACGCGGAGTTTACGGTCAAGAGCTTACACACGATCTTGTAATTGATCTCTGCTATGCGCTTGGCACATATTTTGACAAAGGGCCAATAGTGGTAGGATATGATGGACGCAAATCACATCCTGTCCTTTCAAGACTTGTCAGATCCACCCTCAACTCTGCAGGGCTCGACACCGCAAATGCAGGGCTTATACCCACTCCATGTTTGCAGTACGCTGCAAAGCGCCTAGGATACAGCGGAGGGGTCATGATAACTGCCTCACATAACCCGCCCCAGTACAACGGGATCAAACCTACTGCGGCAGATGGCGTAGAAATTCCAAGAGAGGATGAGCTGAAGGTCGAGGATATTTATTATTCAAAGAGATTTATCAGGATAGATGGAACTGCTCGCGATTACATTGATTACAATATTGTCAATAGGTACATTGAGGCTGTACTTGCCTTCATAGATGTCGACAGGATAAGGCAACGAGAATTCACTGTTGTAATGGATACTGGAAACGGCGCACAAGCAGCCGTTGCTCCATTTATAGCAAAAAAGCTCGGTTGCAAAGTAATCGTAATCAATGGTCAGATAGATGGCGACTTTCCTGGCCGTGGATCAGAGCCGACGCCGGACAATCTCGAAGTGCTCTCAGAAACTGTCAAATCTGCAAGGGCGGATTTTGGTGTTGCATACGACGGCGACGGAGATCGTAGCATCTTTTGCGACAACAGTGGTACAATCCATATGGGCGATAAGACTGGCGCGCTGTTGGTCAAATACCTGCTGTCACAAAAGCATAATGGTTCCGAAGTTGTTTGCCCTATCAACACTTCCATGATACTATCTGTTGTGGCAGAACAGGCCGGCTCTAAAATGGTCTACACTAAGGTTGGAAGTGTCGAAGTATCTCGAGAAATGGTAAAACGCAGCTGCCCGCTTGGGCTGGAGGAGAATGGCGGCTTTATGTACGGCCCGCTAAATGAGGTAAGGGATGGGGCGATGGCCACTGCACTTGTACTTGATATGATGGCTGGCTCTGACAAGTCATTTTCCCAGCATATTGCGCACCTGCCACAGACCTTCCAGTATAAGACTAAGTTTACATGTCCTTCAAGAGAAGTAGTAGACAGGATAATTAAGACATGCATCGAGCACGGAAGCCCTAGAAAGGTCGAGACACTGGACGGAGCCAAAATTTGGATCGATGAGGAGACCTGGCTGATGCTAAGACCTAGTGGAACTGAACCCCTTATCAGAATGTATGCAGAATCGACTGATAAATCGCTGCTCGACTCAAAGGTGGATGAATACCGCAGGTATGTACAATCCAAAGTATAGGAATGGACAACATTTTTAATACTCTTCTTCTTCTTACACAGAAGATTAAGATGATCCCAATGGGTGATAGAAAAATTGAGTAAGCCATATTATGTCAAGTTTGAAACTTCTAAGGATCTGGTAAATGCAGTTTACGAGGCTGTCCGAGTATCAAAGCAGAGCGGTAGAGTCCGTAAGGGCACCAATGAGACCACTAAAGCTATAGAACGCGGCATATCAAAGCTTGTTGTAATTGCCGAGGATGTTGAGCCGCCAGAAGTTGTGGCCCATCTGCCGATCCTCTGCGAAGAGAGAAACGCACCATTTATCTTCGTACCGAGCAAGCAGCAGCTGGGTGCATCACTTGGAATTGATGTTGGCTCCGCAGCTGCCACAATTGTTGATGCTGGCGAGGCCCAACACATTGTTGAGCAGGTCGTTAGCTCTATAAGCACCATGAAAGGAGTGGCGGCGACGCCGAAACAATAGGTGGAGGCTGACTGACATATGAGCAGCAAAGCGGCTGAAGAAAAGGTCGTCCCTGCCGAAGTCATCCAGATAGTGGGCAGGACAGGGATCGCTGGCGAAGTCATACAGGTACGCGTCAAGGTCCTCGAAGGAAAGGACAGGGGCAGGATTCTCACAAGGAACGTCAAGGGCTCTGTTAGGATGAACGATGTCTTGATGCTTAGAGAAACCGAGCGCGAGGCCCGCAAGATAAGGTGATAATGGTAAATGAGCAAGACAGCAACATCTCTACGCAATTGCTCCTTCTGTGGTAAACATATCACTAGTGGACATGGAATCATGCTTGTCAGAAATGACGGACACGTACAGTGGACTTGCTCGAGTAAGTGCAAGAAGAACATGCGGGTGCTAAAACGTGATCCAAGAAAACTCAAGTGGACTGTTCGCTATGTAAAAGGCGGGCTGCACATGAAAAAGCAGCACCATTACTAATAGTAGATGGGTCATGGCACCCGAACAAACTCTAATTGTTGTGAAGCCTGATGGTTTTAGGCGCCATCTGACGGGCAAGATATTGGCACGGTTTGAAGAAAAAGGCTTCCAGCTAAGGAACTTAAAGTCGTACAACTTCACTAAGGAAAAGGCGAAGGAATTTTACTCTGTCCACAGAGATAAGCCATTCTTTGACGAGTTGCTATCGTTTATCATGTCTGGCACTGTCGTAGCATGCATCCTAGAGGGCAGCAATGCAGTAAACACAGTGAGACTTATGGTCGGCGCGACGAAGTCATTTGAAGCGGCTCCAGGAACCATCAGAGGTGACTTTGGCCTTGGTTTTACCGACAACATTATTCATGCTTCAGATTCTCCTGAAAGCTTCATAAAAGAGTCGCGTGTCATTTTTGACTGATCCATATACGTGGAACTTAGGCAGCCAATCGTCGTAGTGTTAGGTCATGTAGACTCGGGCAAGACTTCGTTACTGGACAACATCCGAGGTACTGCAGTTCAGGCACGAGAAGTCGGCGGTATAACGCAGCACATAGGAGCAAGTTTTTTACCAGTCCAAACAATCAAAGAAATAACTGGGCCGCTGTACGCCAAACTTGTCAAGACAGAAGCGGCGATACCTGGACTGCTCGTCATAGATACACCTGGCCACGAAGTTTTTGCGAACCTGCGCACACGGGGCGGCTCTGCGGCCGACATTGCTATAGTAGTTGTCGACGTGAACAAGGGCTTTGAAGCCCAGACTATTGAAAGCATGGACATTCTGAAAAAGCGCAGGGTACCATTTGTCATTGCACTCAATAAACTCGACATGGTTGCCGGCTGGCGCACCTCCACAAGGTTCATTTCTGAAGATGTGAAGAGGCAGGATGCTGCAGTGCAGACTTTGCTTGATGAAAAGATATACAGCGTTGTTGGCATACTCTCGAGGCTGGGCTATCCGTCGGAGGCGTTCTGGAGGGTCACAGATTTCACAAAGGAAGTTGCGATAGTGCCTGTCAGTGCAAGAACGGGCGTAGGAATAGCTGAACTCTTAGCCGTTTTGGTCGGTCTAACACAGCAATACATGGGAAAGAAGCTGGAGCGCCATACCAAGGATGCTGCAAGAGGCATAGTGCTTGAATTGAGCGAAGAAACGGGTCTTGGACCTTCTGCAAACATCATACTGCTCGACGGAATACTGCATCAAGGCGACAGCATCGTTGTAGGCAAGCGAGATGGTGCAATTTCCACCAGAATAAAAGCATTGTTGCTGCCAAAACCCCTTGACGAAATGCGAGATCCCCGGGACAAATTCAAGCAGGTCAACGAGGTAATAGCGGCTGCAGGCTTAAAGATCACCTCGCCGGACCTTGAGGGAGTGCTGGCAGGAAGTCCTGTATATGTTTACGACAACAACAACAACCAGAGGAAGAGCAAAGACGAGCTTGACCGCCTAAAATCGCTTGTAGAGTCCGAGGTCAAGAATGCGATCGTGAGCAACATACAAACCAGCGGAGTAATATTGAAATGCGATACTATTGGCTCGCTTGAGGCAATAGTAGACCTGCTCAAGAAAGCAAATGTTCCCATTAGGATCGCAGACATTGGCAACATCACAAGAAGAGACATTGTAGAAGCCGCTGCAGTGAAGGAGAATGACCGTTATCTTGGAGTGATGTTAGGCTTTAATGTTAAAGTGCTTGAAGATGCACAAAAGGAAGCGCAGGATCGTGGGGTAAAGATCTTTAACGAGCAGATAATATACAACCTTGTACGAAGCTACACAGACTGGGTGACGTACCAGCGTGAACATGAAGAGTTGATCCTGTTCAACGAGCTGCCGCCAATATGCAAATTCCAGTTCCTCAAAGGATTCATTTTTAGGCGAAACGATCCTGCTGTTTTTGGTGCAGAGATTCAAACAGGCAGGCTCCGGCAAAAGGTACACGTGATAAACGAAGAAGGTAAAAAGATAGGCACTATACATCAGATACAGGAAAGTGGAAAAGCAATCGAAGAAGCAACAGCGGGCATGCAGGTAGCAGTGTCAGTCAAGGAAGCAACAATTGGCCGTCAGATAAACGAGGGAGATATATTTTACACAGACCTCCACAGCAGGCAGGCAAAGCAGTTACTTGGGAGGTTCAACCACAGGCTAAACGATTCAGAAAAGGAAGTTTTGAATATGCTTGTTGCTAAGAAAAGAAAGAGCGACCCTGCCTTCGGATATCTTTAGGAACGTGGATCACTGGTACTTTTGAAGCAGGCCTTCCAGACCCTTTTCTCCCACTGCACCGACTGCCCTGTCTACAGTCTTGCCGTTCATAAACATGATAAATGTTGGGATAGCATAGACATCGTAGCGCATTGCAATCCCTTGGTTGTCATCCACGTTCAGCCTTCCAAAGGCCACCTTGTCGCCATATTTCTTGGCCAGCTTGTCAAATATGGGAAGCATGAACTGGCAAGGGCCGCACCATGTTGCCCAAAAGTCCACCAATACCGGCTTGCTGCCCCCCACGACTTCATCAAAATTTTTCTCACTCAATTCTACCAGACTGCTGCTAGCAGCGTGCATGCTTGCCGTTTTCCTTTCTTCACTCATGTTCAGACAAGATAGAAGTGCATGAATTATTATTTAAGATTTATTAGTTGGTTGCCTGTATTTTCGCTACCCGACCCCTTTTTTAGGGAAAAAACTCATTTTACTGAAAAATACAGCCTCGGGATCTACGTTGTAGTCATCGAGAATGTTAGGCAGGCGCCACAAAAAGCGTGCTACACGATCTAATTAATTGTGTTGTTATAGACAATTATTCATACTCGTTATGGTTTCGCTGCTATTACGAATTACTCGAGAAGGGCATCATCATGATTGCCTGAAGAAATTTCTGCATAAACTTCTTTTGCAGGTTTGCCTTCGATCTTTACCCCCATACTAACGCAAGATCCAAGGACCTCTTTGACAGCACCTCTTAGATCCTTAGCATATGAGCCATCAATCTTCATCTTGGCTATTTTGACAGCACTTGCCATCGACAGATCGCCGGCATAATTGGTGCCAGAGGTACCTGAGCCCTTTGTTATCCCTGCCTCCTTTGCCACTAGAGCAGCTGTCGGCGGGATTCCAACTTCAACCGTGAACTTTTTTGTTTCGGTATCCACCTCAACTTTGACTGGAACCTTCATCCCGGGAAAATCCTTTGTCTTTTCGTTAATGGTATTTACCACTTGCAGTACGTTGACTCCCATCGGACCCATTGCTGGACCAAGTGGTGGTCCTGCATTGGCTTCTCCTCCGCTTACTAGAGCCGAGACGGATTTCTTTTCGCCCATAACATCGCAGCAGTGGGTTGAGCCAAATTATAATTCTTGCTCTTACATTGAATGTAGATGCTGGGCTTGACAGGTTTTTAAACCCGTGGTGTGTGTGTAAATGCTGGATGTCAGATCAGGAGCCTAATGAAGGCGTCGGGTCTTTGTTCTTCGAGCTTGCCGGTGATCTCCGTCTCTTGATGCTGACAAAGCTGAGTCAAAAGACTCATCGTCTTTCTCAGCTTGCTACAGAACTTAATGCTACGATGCAGGAAGCCCACCGGAACATGACACGCCTAATTGACGCAGGCTTGGTAGCCAAAGGTAGAGAAGGCGAGCTCATGCTAACTGTTTATGGCAAAACGGTAGTAATGTTAATGCCCAGTTATGATTTTCTGTATCGCAACAAGGACTTTTTCCTTGACCACAGTCTTGGCGACCTGCCGACCAAGTTTATCCAGAGGATGGGAACGTTTCAGAGCTGCGAAATAGTGCATGGGGTGATGGCAATACTCCAGCGCTGGAAGAATCTCTACAGTGAATCTGAGCAATACATCAAAGAGATAATGGCACAGGTGCCACTCGACCTTATTGAAACAGTGAATAGCAGAGTAGAGAAAGGTGTAAGATTCTCCTACATTTTTTCTGCCAATGCAGTTGTCCCAAGAGGGCGAACGCAGATTCTCCAAAAGCTTGGATGGCGCAATTTCATCAGCACAGGTCTAGTCGAGCGCAGGATGCTACCGGAGGTAAAAGTGATGACGATTTTCAATGAAAAGCAAGGATGCGTACTCTTTCCTAACATGAAGGGTGAGCCAGATCTAAATATCATGTTTTACGGCGAGGGCAAGGAATTTCTTGAATGGTGCTTTGATCTGTTTGCATACCAGTGGGAAAAAGCTGGACCGTTTGACGAAAACAAGCTGAAGAACGAAGTATAGATCACATTTTTATATATCAGACTTCATCAACCATGCATGCCAAAAGCTTTTGTTCTCATGAATGCCGAACTTGGAAGTGAGGATTCTCTTGTTAATGAATTGAAAAAACTTGAAAGCGTCAAGGAGGTCTACCAAGTTTACGGCGTTTATGACATCGTGGCACAGGTTGAATCTGACACGATGGATAAGGTTAAAGAAACGATCACTTGGAAGCTTCGAAAGCTTAATGGCGTCAAGTCGACATTGACTATGATAGTGATGGAATAATGAAGCGTGGCTGTAAATGCCTCGGCTCCTCCCAGAAGAGGTATTTGCTCATTAGTGCAAAGGATACCCAAGAAATCTATTACCCGTGCAACTATGGCATCGTAGGTAATCTCAGAGTGATTTCAAGTCGGGCTATCAATTCTATGAATATTCGTTAGTCTGCCTCAATCACACAGGATAGCAACTTTAATCAACCTGTATGCCGATGACGGCAGCAGATGGATCTCTTCGGCAAAATAAGAGGCGGTAGCGAGCAAAAGGTGTGGAAGTGCGAGCACTGCAACATGATCTTTGATGATAAGGAAAGAATGAAGCGCCATAAAAGAAAGGCACATGGGGAAAAGGCTGGAGACGATATGCCTAATACGAACCCCTTTGGCTTTTCATAGCACAAAGGCTTATTTCTTGTCAATACACAAAAGTAGACTCGGGTAGCATGTTTCCAATACACGACGACACAGAACGGATGCATGGAAGGCCATACCTGAATTATGGCATGATTGCCATAAATGTGATCGTCTTTATCTGGGAGGCATCGGCCACAAGCTTCTTCTCAGATCCCCTCGCAACTGAGGATATATTCATGACCTATGGTGCAGTTCCCAGCAGGATAGTCAATGACTTTCCTGACAGCGCCCCTACGATCATTACATCCATGTTCATGCACGGAGGGATCGCCCATATCATCGGCAATATGGTATTTCTTTTTGTATTTGGCGACAACATCGAGGACAGGTACGGCAGGATAAAGTACATCCTTATATATCTTGGATGGGGAGCGGCGGCAGCCCTTGCCCACAGCTTTTACGCTGTTTCAACTGGGCAGGGAGAAATACCTGCAGTTGGCGCATCAGGTGCAATTTCCGGCGTCCTTGGCGCATACCTTGTCATGTATCCAAGAGCCAACATCCTTACCATAATAGCCGTGTTCTTCATCTACCCTCTTCGTATACCCGTGCTGATCTACATACCCTTCTGGTTCATAATGCAGTTAATCTTTGCCTTCATCGGTCAACTGGGACCTGCAGGTGAAGCAGGCGTTGCATATCTTGCTCACATCGGCGGCTTTGCTGCAGGTGCTCTTACTGGCCTTGCATGGAGGGCGCTACCTAACTCAGTAAAATACAAAAATGCCGCAAAGGAAGTTCAAGTCAAGCCGATGTTCCGGAATCCATTAGCAAGAAATGCCCGGCCTAGAATCGAGGATGTTATGCCTGCTACGCCTGAAGTGATAGAGGGGCCAGATTACTACGAGGTGATCACCGAGGTTCGCGGCGTGTCAGATGCTTCTGATATCAGTGCAAGATATGAAGTAGAAACGCGGCAAGTAAGGATAGTTGCCCGTGGAAGAAGAAAGTATGAGCTACTAGCAAAGTTGCCAGACACGGCGGTTAACCCTGTAGTAAAACACATTCAGTACCTTAATGGAATAGCCCGCATTAGGCTTACAAAATAGCATATAATAACCTTACAGCAAATTTAAAATATCCCGCATAGTCCCTTTAAATTTACAATTTTAGGAGAAATGTGAAAAATGTCAATACAACAGGGTTCAGCTGGAGGCGTCCCGGTGTTAATTCTCAAGGAAGGTACATCGCAGACCAAAGGTCGAGATGCCCAAAAGAACAACATCACTGCTGCAAAGCTGATTGCTGAGATCGTTAGAAGCTCACTTGGCCCAAGAGGAATGGACAAGATGCTTGTCGACACTCTTGGCGATGTAACAATAACCAACGACGGTGCTACAATTCTCAAAGAGATAGATGTTCAGCATCCGGCAGCCAAGATGATGGTAGAGATTAGCAAGGCAACAGACAATGAGGTGGGAGATGGCACAACCTCTGTAGTAGTGCTTGCCGGCGCGCTCATAGAAAAGGCCGAAGAGCTTGTCAACAAGGATGTACACCCCACAATCATTGTCGATGGGTATAGGAAGGCCGCGACGAAGGCTATTGAAGTGTTAAACGGCATTGCACAAAAGGTTGCCGGCAACGAAAAGCAAGAGCTGATAAGAATAGCCAAGACAGCAATGCAAACAAAGCTAGTGTCAAAGGAATCCGATGAGCTTGCTCAGATAGTAGTTGATGCAGCGCTTGCAGTGTCTGAAAAGACTGACTCCGGTTTTAGGCTAGATATTGAAGATGTCAAGGTAGAAAAGAAGGCTGGCGGCAGCATACGTGACACTAAATTGGTTAAGGGCATCGTCTTGGACAAAGAAATTGTACATGGGGGCATGCCAAAAAGAATAGAAAAAGCCAAGATTGCCCTCATCAACTCTGCTCTTGAGATTGAGAAGACTGAGTTTGACGCCAAGATAAACATCAATTCACCTGATCAGATGAAGATGTTCCTTGAAGAGGAAAACAGAATGCTCAAGTCGATGGTTGACAAGATCATCGAGAGTGGCGCCAACGTAGTAGTGTGTCAGAAAGGAATTGACGATATCGCACAGCACTATCTTGCAAAAGCAAACGTTCTAACAGTGAGGCGAGTCAAGGAATCAGACATGACAAAGATGGCAAGGGCAACTACCGCAAGGGTTGTCAATAACCTTGATGATCTTTCAGCCAAAGACCTTGGAAGCGCCGACTTAGTTGAAGAAAGAAAAGTCGAAACTGACAAGTGGGTATTCGTTGAGGGAGCCAAACATCCCAAGTCTGTAACCATCCTCATAAGAGGCGGTTCACAAAGAATCGTGGATGAGGCCGAAAGATCAGTGCATGACGCGCTGATGGTGTCAAAGGATGTCCTTGAAAAGCCGGCCATTGTTGCAGGTGGGGGGGCGCCTGAAGCCTATGCAGCAGCAAAACTTAGAGAATGGACAAGCACGCTCTCCGGCAGGGAGCAATTGGCTGCCGAAAAATTTGCGGATGCCTTGGAAGTGATACCTCTGTCTCTTGCAGAGAATGCTGGCATGGATCCGATTGACACACTCACCGACCTCCGCTCAAAGCAGAGTAAAGGCAGTAGGTGGACAGGAGTCGATGCACGCAACGCCAAGATCGCCGACATGAGCAAGTTGGACATAGTAGAGCCCCTCGCAGTAAAGGAGCAAGTAATCAAGTCCGCCACAGAAGTCGCATCGCTGCTACTGAGGATCGACGACGTCATTGCCTCAAGCAAATCAGGCGGTGGAGGACCACCAGGACCACCAGGCGGAGGTATGGGCGGAATGGGTGGTATGGGCGGAATGGGTGGTATGGGCGGAATGGATATGTAGGGCTCCTCCAATAACTCTTCTTCTATCTTTCCCCTTTTACTTTTTTGATTCCACTTCAATCACTTCTTTTATCCATCTACCTGTCTCTTGCATGCTAGATAGTTTGGTCAAAAATTCTTCCCATGTCATCCGATCATATGCTTTAACCCATACTTTGTAGTGATTGATCATGCTATCAAATGCTTGTTTGTGGTGTATGCAATATTTGCTACCTGACAAGGCATTTCTGTGGCATGCAGTGCATCTATTAGGATTCATGGAAGGTTTATTTATAGTCAGGATTTTTAAGAGTTATAACAACATCATGCTTATGCCCCCTTCTAAAGTTGTGTTGATAGTCGCTATAGCGTACTTGACGACATTCTTTGCATTCGCCTCAGGTATGATAAATGCTCTAATTGAGGGCAGAGGTGTCAACAGATTCATGATTCCGTCTCGCTCCGCCCAGACTATTGGCGAGACCGTAGTCTTTACATTGATCCTCTTCATAGGCATGGCAGGCGCCTTTATGCTCTACCAATCGGGAAGATCAGCAAACCCAAAAGTACAAAAAGCGCTGCTCATAGCAGGATTTGGCATGCTGGGGATTGCCCTTCTCGTGGGATTCATGCTTGTAGGAGTCAAACTGTGATAGAGTTGCACTTGTATACAAATATCTTACCCGCTTCAATGGATTCATGTTGTACTATTTTGAGCGCCAAGTTGCTTTCATGCCCCTCAACGCTTAGCTTCACAGCGCTCTTGCGCTGGAGCAGCCTGCGGCTCGCAGGCGACTGGACCCATCCGCCGTCTTTTCTGTAGCGAAGCATGCTTGTAGCAAGCACCGGGACATTTGCATCGACTCCACGTCTGACAAGCAGCATTATCAAGACAGAAAGCAGATGGTTCAGACTACCCATTCGCTGCTGTATCGGAAACAGATTGTAAAAGCTATTGACAGAATCGAAAATTACAAGCGAGCTGTCACCCATAGATTCAAGCACATCTTTTGTCATGGCAGCAAGTCGGCCCTCTGAAGGCAAATAGATGTCAATGGTGCTGTTTGTATGCACAAACCCAGCATTGAAATATGCTGTAAATGTGGTGTCAAGGTCGATATAGATGATTCTATCAAATTGCGAGGCCAGATACACGGTGTAGCAGAGCTTGGCATACGGGTCGGTAAACATTAGCGTATTTAAGCCGCCCATACTCAATATTTTGGCAGGATCCACTTGTCGTTCTATTATAGGAGCTTGAATATAACACATGAGTGAAATTGACGATGGCCAGATAAGAGATGATGACTATCCGATAACAAAGAAGACTATCTACATGAACAACGGAGCCGTTGCTCCAACACCACTATCCACCATTAAGGCAATGACTGACTTTATGCTCACATGTGCACAGGGGGGTCCTGACTCTCCTAGCACACTTGATTACATCATATCGCTCCTTGACGAGTTGCGGACGAGGGTGGCTCATCTCATCAACTGCGAACATGATGAAGTCGTGCTTGTGCAGAGTACGACTGAGGGCATCAATATAGTGGCAAACGGGCTAGACTGGAAAACTGGTGATACAATAGTGGTAAGGGGAGGCAGGCACGAACACTATGCCAATTATTTACCATGGGTCGCGCTGTCCCAGAAAAAAGGCGTGCAATTAAGAGAACTCGTTATGACAGACGAAAATGGATACTTTGACCTTGGTCAGCTTGAAAAATTGGTCAAAGGCTCCAGGCTCATTACAATGAGCCATGTGCTTTACAACACTGGAGCCATAATGCCACTTGAAGAGGTTGGCAGGATTGCCCAGGAAAACGGCGTCCTGTTTTGTGTTGATGCCGCCCAAAGTGCCGGCACTATTTCAGTCGATGTCAAAAAGATCGGGTGTCATTTTATGGCATTTCCCGGCTTCAAGTGGCTCTGCGGCCCGATGGGAATAGGTGTATTCTATTGTAGCAAGAAGGCATTTGACATATTAGAGCCGCCTGAAATTGGCAGCGAGTCTGCTACTCTTTCTGAACAGAACATTATGGCATATTTGGATATGCCAGCTAGGCTTCAGGCCGGCTTTCGTAACTTTCCCGGCGCGGTAGGACTTGAAGCATCTTTGCGCTACATCCTTAGAATTGGACTTGAGAGGATAAGGAAGAAGAACATGAACGTTGCCGGCATCCTTCGTGAAGAAATAGCTAAGATTCCTGCGGTCAAAATGTACGGTCCTGATGATGAAAGCAAGCGCTCGTCTATCGTCACATTCATACCGCAGACGGCCGACTCGTCAACATTGATAAGACAGCTCGAGCAAAACCGCATAATACTTGCAGCTAGAGACATTGGACGCGGAAAGAAAGCAGTGAGAGCGGCTCCCCACTTTTTTAACAGTGAGGAGGAGGCATCAACTACCGCAAGTTACGTCAAGAGCCTACTTCAATGATCAGATCTTTTTTGTTGACTGTTCGCCTTGACCCTCAATGACAATCATAGTTAATGTGGAACGCACTTTATCTATTCTCCTAACATGCCAAGTTATCGTCTCTCTTAGTTTATCCATAGAATCTGAGCTTATTCTAGCAATTATGTCGTAGACACCATACACACCTGATACTTCAACGGTTTCTGGTATTTTTTTTATTTCTCGAATTATCTCTTCTTCAGAACCCAAGTCGCAATTGATAAGGACGTATGCTGTTGGCATGATATATAGGTAGATAAGTCCAGGGAGTAATTAAGGAGATCGCATTTCTCTGCATTCACAGTTGGTAATAATGTAATAATAAAATTAATAATAATAGTAACAATAACGACTTGGCTTCAAGATAATCATGAGAGTAATCGACCTCACAATGAGAATAACTCCTTCCATCAGAGTCTATCCTGGCTCGCCTCAGCCATCCTTTATCCCATGGTCCAGGTTTGATCAGCATGGCTACGACTCTGAGGCAATGTTTATGAGCACACACACTGGCACCCATGTTGACGCCCCCAGTCACTTCAAGCCCGGGCTTTCAAGCATTGATATGATTTCTACCGATAGGCTTGTGTGTAACGCTATTTTGATTAGGACGAGAAAAACCGCCAATCAGAGGATAGAACAACAAGACCTTGGAAATCAGATAAGGCAAGGTGATGCAGTGGTTATTGCGACAGGCTGGGAGAAACGCTCAGGCATGAAGAATTACATGTCTGAAAACCCTGGCCTATCAGAAGAAGCAGCAAGATATCTTGCGAGGAAAAGGGTAAACGCGGTTGCAATTGACTGCCCAAGCATTGATGCTGGAGCCGATAGCAAGTTCACTGCTCATAATATATTGCTCCCCTGCAACATATTGGTTGTTGAAAATCTCTGCAATTTAGACAAAGTGGCAAGCAGAACCAGCGATAGTAGTATCAGTAGCAACAGAAGCAAGAACAACAAAAACAACAACACCGCTACATTCACTCTGATAATTAGCCCACTCAAACTGGGAGGTGCAACCGGCTCGCCGGCACGTGTGCTTGCTCTTTTATAAAGTGGTGTCCTACTATACAGTTCTATAGAGCGAAGTACGAGAACTACCCTGCGACAAGCTTTTTAGATATGCGTCAGTCCCAAGCGCATGGAGCTCACACGTCCAAGGAAGATGGAGCTATTACATACGCCTAAGTTGGACCTCCTCAGAATAATGAGGGAGAACTCGTTGACGGTTGATGATGTGATATTCCTCTTTGCATCAAACAAGCTGGCTCCGGCCGATATCAGGATGAATGCTCCAACCATCTGTGATAAGCTGCTTGCTATGTTTTTAAGCCAGTCGGCCGCTAAGCAAGAAACCGCCACGACGACGATGCCGCCTATGGCTGCATAACTTGCCTGCCTCTGCCTCTCTGTTCTCTTGTCAGGGAAATGCAGATGTAAGGTTATGCAACTATGCTCTTTTAATGAGGATTAGTGCGATACAACACAACAGCCGAAAGAGAAAGATGATTTTTTTCTACCTCACTTGATCAACAAAAGGTTATATGTTTTTTATCATAGTGAAGCATTGATATAGCATTAAATTATGCTATGTCTAGCAGCGTAACTTACCGCAGGGCCCGTAGCTCAGCCAGGTAGAGTACCGGACTTTTAACTATATCATAGAAAGAAATCCGGCTGTCTCGGGTTCGAATCCCGACGGGCCCGCTACACTATTAGTTCTTTTTAGAAGGGTTCTCTATTAACTAGAGGAACGCTAGGTTTAAACATTTGGTTGAATTCTCTACAGCATTGCCTTAACACAACCAGAATTCTTGTTTGACTTTGGACTTTCATCAAAATACAAAAACCTCCGTATGGATCTATCTGTATATTTATTCC